>JAICUO010000526.1 GCA_025935815.1 Streptosporangiaceae bacterium | reverse complement strand
GAGGCGACGCTCAAGGTCTACCCGGACATGGCATTCACCGCGCGGGCGAACCGGGCGGTCCTCGGACGAGCCGTCCCCTACGTCACCGCCGAGGCGGGGATCCGGCAGTTCCTCGACATCGGCACCGGCATCCCCACGGCGGGCAACACCCACCAGGTCGCCCAGGCGATCGCGCCCGATGCGCGGGTCGTCTACGTGGATTACGACCCGGTCGTGCTCGCCCACGCCCGCACGCTACTGACCGGCGACGGGGAAGGCGCTACCGCGTACATCGACGCCGACCTCCGCGACACCGACAAGATCCTCGACCAGGCCGGCCAGCTGCTGGACTTCACCCAGCCGACGGCCATCACGCTGCTCGCCATCCTGCACGCCATACCGGACGCCGACGACCCGCACGCCATCGTAAGACGACTGCTTGACGCCGTGCCCTCCGGCAGCTACCTCGCCCTCACCCACATGGCATCGGACCTCATGCCTGCGGAGACGAAGGAAGGCCTCGACGGGATCACCGAACGCATGATCCAGCAGGATTTCACCTTCCGCCCCCGCGACCAGGTGGCGCGCCTCTTCGACGGCGCCGACCTGGTGGAGCCCGGGCTGGTACCCGTCGAGGACTGGCGGCCGGATGCCCGCGCAGACGGCGCGGGCAAATCGTCTATGTGGTGCGCGGTGGGCCGCAAGCGCTGATGCGCACCCAGGCCACGCTTCACGGCTGAAGTACCAGGAGGACACATGCGACGAGGCGAGGTCTGGTGGGCCGAGTTCGACGAGCGACGGCCTGTCGTGCTGCTGTCCGGAGAAGACCCGTCCGGGTTCCGGGCGATGCAGGTTGTCGCCCCGGCGGATACCGACATCTCCGGCTGGGGAATCGAAGTCGCCGTCGGCGTCCAGGAAGGGCTGCCCTTCGACGGCGTGCTTCGGTTCGCCCTCCCGATGCCGGGCTTCACCCCGTGCACCTGGCTGACCACCTTGAGCCGGGACGACCTGACCGAACGGGCAGGCGCGGTGTCTGCCGCCAAGCTCAGCGAGATCGACGACGCCCTGCGTGCCAGCGAGCAAAAGACGGAGTGGACCCCGGCCGCAGCGGCCAGGCTCAGCGAGATCAAGGACTCCCTCCGCCGGAGGACTCAGGCAGGCGACTAACCCCAGCTGGGGCAGCATGGTGAGCGATGCCCAGCAGGTCATGGCGGAGTAGGCGTGGCTGATCGTCCCCAGCGGGCTGACGCTCGGGCTGGTCATCTTTTCGCTCATCCTGCTCTCCGACGCGGTGCGGGACGCGACAGCGAGCAACCGCGGCCGGATCACCAGCGCCCTGCCCAAGCCCGCAGTGGCCATCGGCCCGGCCGGCGACGGGCGGGGCACCGACCTACCGCTACGAATTCCAGTGGCAATCAACTCCGAAAGCCTCCGTTGGGGCCGTTCGCAGCGAACGGGCTCAGATGACGAGCATCATGGGATGATGCGCACCCCCTTCCACTGGTGGACCGGGCTCAGCCTGCGGCGCCGGATCCTGCTCGGCGGCGTGGGGCTATTGGTGGCCGTGGCCGGGGTCGTCGCGGGGTCGCTGGCCTCGCGGGGCCAGCCGGAACCGGTGGCGGGCCGGCCGGGCGCGGTGCTGCTGGTTCCCGGGTACGGCGGGTCAACTGCCTCGCTGGAGCAGCTGGCCGCGCGGATCCGCGGCACCGGCCGGACCGCGATCGTGGTGCCGCTGGCCGGTGACGGCACCGGCGACCTGCGGGTGCAGGCCCGGGTGCTTGCCGGGTACGTGAACCAGGCGATCGGCGCGGGGTCGGGGCCGGTCACGGTGATCGGCTACTCGGCGGGTGGGGTGGTGGCCTGGCTGTGGGATGCCGAGTACGGCGGCCAGGGCCGGGTCGGCAAGATCATCACGCTGGGCTCGCCGCTGCACGGGGCGCGCATCGCGGCCGTGGGCGCGGCCTATGACCCGGGGGAGTGCCCGGTCGCCTGCCAGCAACTCGCGCCCGGCAGCGCCCTGCTCACTCAGTTGCAGCAATCCGCTTCGGCGCGGCCGCCGTGGCTGTCGCTGTGGAGCACCGGCGATCAGACGGTGCAGCCGCCGGACTCGGCCCGGCTGGCGGGCGCGGTGAACCTCCCGCTGCAGTCGGTTTGCCCGGGGGCGGACATCCAGCACAGCCAGCTGCCGACCGCGCCGCTGGTCGTCGGGCTGGTGCTGCGCGCGCTGGCCGGAAGCGGCGTGAGCGGCCCTGCGCCCGGCAGTTGCGCGTCCTTGCAGTCCCTCGGCGGCGCCTAGCGACGGGGCCGCGGCACCGATCACGGCTTAGGTCGTGATGTCCCTGGTGGCGAAGTTGGCCCAGGCCGCGCCGAGGAAGACGAGCACGTACACCGCCTGGATGCCGAACCCGCGCTCGATGTTGCGCCAGAAGATCGGCTGCCGGAAGAAGTCGATCCACGCCAGCCAGTACCGCGTCGGCAGGTAGGGCTGCACCGTGCTCGCGGCATTCAAGGTGACCAGGATCTCGCTGCCGACCAGGGTGGCCAGCGCTCCGAGCGCGGCGCCGAGGGCGGAGTCGGTGATGGTGGACAAGAAGATCGCGATCGCGGCGACGCCGAGCATGGAGACCGTGATGAACGACATGGCCCCTAGGACGCGTTCGGCCAGCTGCCAGGTGGTCAGCGGCGTTCCGGACAGCGACGTGATGGCCGCGCCGGGCTGCAGCCCGGCCGTGGGCGCGCCGCCCCCGCCGGGGGTGATCGAGCCGGACAGCCCCCCGGGCGGGGCGCCCACGGCGGCCGCGCGGGACGGCCCGAGGATCAGCACGCCGGTGGCGTAGGAGGTGACCGTGACGGCGATGACGGCGACCAGCGTGAACGCGATCACCGCGATGAGCTTGGCCATCAGCAGCCTTGTCCGGCCGACGGGCCGGGCCAGCAGGTAGCGCAGCGTGCCCGCCGATGCCTCGCCCGCGATGGAGTCACCCGCCGCCACCGCGACGGCGACTGGCAGGAACACCGGCAACACGAGGGCTAGCGCCGCCGCCGGGTAAAGCTGCCCGTCGTCAAGTACCGCGGAAAGGAACGCGCTGCCCTGTCCCGGGGGCGGGGCCAGGTGGGTGACGGCGATGAAGATGGCCACCACCAGCGGCAGCGCGCACATGAGCGCGACCGAGAACCAGGTCCGCGCGCGCCGGCTCAGCTTGAGCAGCTCGACCGCGATCATGGCGTGTCCTCCTCGGGGGGCGCGGTCGCGCCCGGCGGCTCCGCAGCCACGGAGGTTTCCGGGGCCTTAGGCGATCCCTCGGCCGGCGCTCCGAACTGGTCGGATCCCGCGCCCGTCACCTCCAGCACGATCTCCTCCAGGCTGCGCCGCTGCACCAGCAGTGACCTGACCGGCACGCCGGCCGCCACCAGGCGGGCGTTCAGGGCCGCCGCGTCGGGGAACCGCACCACCAGGTCCGCCCCGTCCCGGTGCTCGACGAGGCCGTCCAGAGCCGCCACCGCCCGTTCGGGATCATCGGTAGCGACCAGCACCCGGCCAGTGGGCTCTTGCAGGGACGCGAGCTGCTCTTGGAGCACGAGGGCGCCGGAGTCGAGGACCCCGACCCGGGTGCACAGCGCGGAGACCTCCGGGAGCAGGTGGCTGGACAAGAAGACGGTCACCCCCGAGGCGTTCAGGCTGATCAGCAGGTCGCGGATGTCCCTGATGCCGCGCGGGTCCAGGCCGTTGGTCGGTTCGTCGAGGATGAGCAGCCGCGGGCGGCGCACGAGCGCCGCGGCCAGGCCGAGCCGCTGGCGCATGCCGAGTGAGTAGGCGCGGACCGGGCGGCGGTCGATGCCGGCCAGCCCCACCTGCTCGAGGGCGTCATCGACCCGGCGCCGCCGGGTCCGCCGGGACCCGTGCGGGGTACTCGGTCCGGCCGCGTCCAGCAGCCGCAGGTTGGCGCGCCCGGACAGGTGCGGGTACGCCGCGGGCTCCTCGATCAGCGCCCCGATCTGCGGCAGGACGCGCCCCACGTGCCGTGGCACCGCCTCCCCGAGCACGGAAATCGACCCGCTGGTGGCGTACACCAGGCCAAGGAGCATGCGGACGAGGGTGGTCTTGCCGCTGCCGTTCGGGCCGAGCAGGCCGTAGCGGTCACCCTCGCGGACGTCGAGGCTGACCTCACGGACGGCTTCGACCTTGCCGAAGCGCTTGGTCAGGTCCTGGGTCGTGATCAATGGCCGAGGTCCTGATCGGGCTTGGCGGCCAGCACCGCGGCCGCCTGCTCGAGCGCGGCCTTGCTGACCAGCCCGATCAGCAAGAACGTGTCGGGCGAGCGGCGCGGGTGCACGAGGACCAGGTTGACCAGCGGGGCGCTGGCGACCGCCCCGGTGCCGTCGGGGTAGGTCAGCGGGGCCGCGCCCGCGTCGAGCGCGGTGCGCAGCAGGTGGCAGCCGGTCTCGCGGGTGAAGGTGAGCACGGCGAACGCGCTCAGCCCGCTGCCGTACACGCCGATCCGCGGGGCCGGTGACGGCTGCCGGGCGAAACCCGCGAGGCTGCCCGGAAGCAGTTCGTCGTCGAGGTTTTTCAGCACGCCGGCGAAGTCGTTCGGGGTGGTGGTCGTGAACCCCGTGCCGGGGCCGCGCTGTGGTGTCAGCACGCCGGGGTCCGGGGTCCAGGGCCCCGCCTGGAGGAACCGCGTTTCCAGCGCCGGCTGCGCCGCGCCGCGGTCGAAGACTTCAACGAGCAGCGGCAGCCCGGACGCCGGCGATGCCCAGATGTCGGCCCGGGCGATCGTGGACTGCGGTGCGGCGGGCGTGATCTCCAGCCCCGCCGCGCTTTGCCCGGCGACCCGCCGGGGCGGCAAGAGGCGCGTCTTCGCGTCGGGTCCGGCCTCGTTGATGAGCCGCACGGCCAGGGCCGCGGGCATGAGGTCAGCGGCCCGGGGCAGCCGGATGGCCTGCGGGCCGAAGATCGCGGTGAGCAGCTGCTGGCCGGAGTCCCAGGCGAAGGTGTTAGCCCCGTCCTGATAGGTGTCGTCCTCGCCGGCATCCGACAGCGTGTCCACCCGCCACCGGTCCGGCGCGGCCTGCCAGACCCGCATCCGGGTCACCCCGTCCAGCAGCGGCGTCACGCTGGAGAAGGCGGGCAGCGGCGGAAGCCCGAAGGCAGCCTCGCTTTCCGCGTACCCGGAGAACGCCAGGCGTTGCGAGCCGAGGATGCGGCTCGCGAGCTGGCCCGCGGTGAGCTTGGGAACGCTGGCCGGGAGCGCGCTGGCCAGCACCGGCAAGCAGCACAGCACGGCGACGCCGGCGACCACGGCAAGCCAGCGCCATCGGACGTGCACGCCGCGCGCAGGTACCACCCCATAACGATACGTTGACTCCCCGCGCGCGGGGAGGCTCGCGCCGCGCCCCCGGCGCACCGTCCCCACGTCGTAATCAATTGGCGAGCTCGCGCCGCCGCCTCGCCAGCCGGGGCGTCCGGCGCAAGGTCGGCCGGACGAGCGGTAATAGTCGACGTTCCAGGTCGGTCGACCGGTTCCGCGCGAGCCGACGGAAGCTATGTTCGGGTTTTGCGGGGTTTTAACCCCGCACAACCCGAACATATATG
>JAICUO010000462.1 GCA_025935815.1 Streptosporangiaceae bacterium | reverse complement strand
CTGTCGGGGATGTTCGAGCGCGGCGACGACGTGCTCTACGTGTGCTACGACAACCAGGCCTACATGAACACGGGCGTGCAGCGCTCCGGGGCTACCCCGCCCGCCGCCCGCACCGCTACCACGCAGGCGGTCGGACGCGAGCCGGGCAACCGGTTCGGCCAGGGCAAGAACGTGCCGCTGATCGCGATGGCGCACGAGATCCCGTACGTGGCCACCGCGACGGTGGCCGACCTGCGCGACCTGGAGTACAAGGCCACCCGGGCCATGGAGTTCCACGGCGCCCGCTACCTGCACGTCCTGGTCCCCTGCCCGCTCGGCTGGGGCAGTTCCCCGGCCGACACGGTCAAGGTCGCTCGCCTGGCCACCGAGTGCGGCCTGTTCCCGGTCTTCGAGGCGGAGGCCGGCGAGGTGACCAGCTCCGCCCCGATCCGCCACCAGGTGCCAGTCACCGACTACCTGCGCCTGCAGGCTCGCTACGCCCACTTGTTCCGCCCCGAGGAGCGGACCGAGGTCATCGCCCGCATCCAGGCGTCCGCCGACCGCAACATCGCCCGG
This sequence comes from Streptosporangiaceae bacterium, assembly GCA_025935815.1. Taxonomy (GTDB): domain Bacteria; phylum Actinomycetota; class Actinomycetes; order Streptosporangiales; family Streptosporangiaceae; genus Trebonia. The sequence goes on along the minus strand of JAICUO010000462.1, from coordinate 5,858 downwards.
TTCGGCCTGCTCAGTCAAGATCCTGATACGCAACGACGCCTGGGCCTGCCCCGGGATGCCGACCCCTACTCCGAACGGGGGGAATGACCGTGACTCCATCCCCGAAGGGACGCCTGCCCTTCGCCATCACGCTGGACGTCGGGTCCAGCCGGGCCAACCACACCGGCGCCTGGCGCACCGAGCGGCCGGCCTACGTGCACAACCTGCCGCCGTGCAACAACGCCTGCCCGGCCGGGGAGAACATCCAGCAGTGGCTGTACGACGCCGAGGAAGGCCCGGCGCAGTATGAGGCCGCCTGGCGGCAGATCATGGCCGACAACCCGTTCCCGGCCGTCATGGGCCGGGTCTGCTACCGGCCGTGCGAGACCGCTTGCAACCGCGCCGAGCTGGACACGGCCGTGGGCATCAACTCGGTGGAACGCTTCCTCGGCGATGAGGCCCTCCGCAAGGGCTGGCAGGTCCCCGTAGACGCGGCACCAACGGGCAAGCAGGTGCTGGTGGTCGGGGCGGGGCCATCCGGCCTGTCCGCCGCCTACCACCTCACCCGCCTGGGCCACTCGGTCACCGTCAAGGACGCGGGCGCCGCCCCCGGCGGCATGATGCGCTACGGCATACCGAAGTACCGGCTGCCCCGCGACATCCTGGACGCCGAGATCACCCGCATCCTCGACATGGGCATCACGCTGGAGCTGGGCGCCACCGTCACCGACATCGCGGCCGAGCTCGCGGCAGGCTATGACGCCGCGTTCGTCGCGGCCGGCGCGCACATCGGCAGGCGCGCCTACATCCCGGCCGGGGACTCGGCCCGGATCATGGACGCGGTGTCGATGCTGCACAACATGGAAGACGGGGCGCCCCCGATGCTAGGCCGCCGGGTCGCCGTCTACGGCGGCGGCAACACCGCCATGGACGCCGCCCGCACCGCGCGCCGCCTCGGCGCGTCCGAAGCCGTCGTGGTGTACCGGCGGACCCGCGAGAAGATGCCAGCCCACGACATCGAGGTCGCCGAAGCGCTCGAGGAAGGCGTCACCATGCGGTGGCTGTCCACCGTCGCCCACGCGGACGCGGGCAAGCTGGTGATCGAGAAGATGAAGCTCGATGAGACCGGATTCCCGCAGCCGACCGGCGAGCTCGAGGAACTCGAGGCGGACTGCCTGGTACTGGCGCTGGGCCAGAACGCCGACCTGTCGGTCCTGGAGGGCGTGCCCGGCGTGACGTTCACCGACGGCGTGGTGCAGGTGGGACCCGACCTGATGACCGGGCACCCGGGCATCTTCGCTGGCGGCGACATGGTGCCGTCCGAGCGCACCGTCACCGTGGCCATCGGGCACGGCAAGAAAGCCGCTCACAGCATCGACGCGTTCCTGCGCGACGGCGGCGCACCGGCGGCCGGCAAGCACCCCCTCGCCTCATTCAGCGCCCTGAACACCTGGTATTACGCGGACGCCCCGGCCACCGTCCGGCCCCGGCTGGAGGCCGCCCGCCGGATCACCACCTTCGATGAGGTGACCGGCGGGCTGGACGAGTCGACCGCGCTGTTCGAGGCCCGTCGCTGCATGTCCTGCGGCAACTGCTTCGGCTGCGACAACTGCTACGCCGTCTGCCCGGACAACGCGATCATCAAGCTCGACGACGGCCAGTACGCCATCGACTACGACTACTGCAAGGGCTGCGGCCTGTGCGTCACCGAGTGCCCCTGCGGCGCCATCGAGATGCAGCCCGAGGAGTCCTGACCGCTAGGCCGGGCGTATCCGGCGGCCGGTAACGCGGTTCGGAACGATTCGCAAGAACAGCTCCCGCTCGCCGGCAGGCCAGGGCTGCACGCCGGCCTGCTCCGCCGCGGCCCGCTCGGCCTCGCCCTCGACGTGGTGGGCGGGTCCCTGGATCAGCACGCTCCAGCCCTGGCGGCTGGGGACGTCGATCTCGTCGATCTCGAACGCCACCAGGTAGGCACCGCCGGAGATCCCGGTCTGCAGGTCCTCATCCAGCGCGCTATGGCGGGTGGTGCGGAACACCACCGCCCCGTCATGCCACCGGTAGTTCACGGGCAGCACGGCCGGGCCGAACCGGCTCTGGTAGGCGATGCGGCCGATCCCGCCCGCCGAAATCAGCCGCAGGCTCTCAGCCTCGTCAAGCTCGTCGATCACGCGGTCACCCATAGCTCAAACCTTAGCGTCCGCAGCCCCCGGTGGTGACCTTCAACCGCGACGGCACGGACCTTCGGCCCTGCCGTCCGCCGGCCGTGCGGACGAGATTGGCAATAGCAGGCGAGCGACCCAGCGCAGGAAGCTAGGGAGACACGATGAGCACGGCGCAAGACACCGGCCGGGTGTACGCGCTCCTGGCCGACGGCGTGATGGTTGAGATCCGCGAGGCCACGCCGGGGGACTGCGACGCGGTCCAGGCGATGCACGCGGCGATGGCGCCGGACAACATCTACCTGCGCTTCTTCTGCTACGGCAAGCGATCCGCCGAGATTGAGGCGCGGCGGATCTGCCAGGACCCCGCGCCGGGCACCGCGGCCCTGCTCGCGCTGCTTGACGGCGAACTGGTCGGCGTGGCCAGCTACTCCGAGGAGATCGGGCACCCCGGGGAGGCCGAGGTCGCGTTCGCGGTCGCCGACCACATGCACCACAAGGGCATCGCCACCCTGCTGCTGGAGCACCTGGTCTCGCTGGCCAGGAGCCGCCAGATCTCCACGTTCACGGCCCAGGCGCTGAGCGAGAACACGGCCATGCTGAAGGTGTTCGCCGACGCCGGCCTGCCAGTCCAGCTGCACTTCGCCAACGGCGTCTACCAGCTGGCGTTCCCGCTGCCCCGGGACGGGGACGGCACCGCGCTGGCCACCTACCTCAGCGCCGTGGCCGAACGGGAGAGCCGCGCCGACGTGGCCAGCCTGCGGCACGTCCTCGCGCCCGAGTCGGTCGTGATGATCGGCGCCAGCCGCCGCCGGGAGGCGATCGGCCGGGTGATCCTGGAGAACATCCGCCGCAGCGGATACGCCGGCCGCCTGTACACGGTGCACCCGCGGGCCCGGCAGATCGACGGCGACCGGTGCCTGCCCTCGGTGCTCGACCTCCCCGAGCCCGCCGACCTAGCGGTCATCGCCGTGCCCGCCCCGGCGGTGCTCGGCGTCGCCGAGCAGTGCGGCCAGCGCGGCGTGCGGTCGCTCGTGGTGATCACGTGCGGCCTGGACGCCGGGGCCTGCGCCGACCTGCTCGCGGTGTGCCGCCGGCACGGCATGCGGCTGGTCGGCCCCGATTGCTTCGGCGTGGCGGTCCCCGCCCTCGGCCTGGACGCCACGTTCGCCGCCCGCCCGCTGCGACCCGGCGTGGCCGGGGTCATGTCGCAGTCCGGCGGGATCGGCGTCGCCCTGGCGGGCCAGTTGTCCCAGCTCGGCGTGGGGATCTCCTCGTTCGCCTCCGTGGGCAGCAAGCTCGACGTGTCCGGCAACGACATGCTCATGTGGTGGGAACGCGACGGCGTGACCAGGCTGGCTGTGCTGTACCTGGAGTCGTTCGGCAACCCGCGCAAGTTCGCCCGGACGGCACGCCGGGTCGGCGCGAAGATCCCGGTGCTCACCGTGGCCGCGGGCCATTCCGCCGCTGACCAGGCACTGTTCGAGCAGGCCGGGGTGATCGCCACGCGCGGCTTCAGCGAGCTGGCCGAGACCGCCGCGCTAATGGCCACCCAGCCCGTCCCGGCCGGGCGCACGGTCGCGATCGTGTCCAACGTGGCCGGCGCCGGGATGCTCGCCGCCGGCGCCTGCACCGCACGTGGCCTGAGGGTCCACCGGCCGCGGGGCCTGACCAAGCGACGGCTGCGGGCACTGCTGCCCGGCGGCACGGTCACCGGGCCGGTGACCACCACGGCCGCCATCTCCGCCGGGGACTTCCGCCGGTGCCTGGAACTGCTCGCCGCCGACGGGGTGGACGCGATGATCGCCCTGATCCTGCCGACCGGTGCCAGCGGTGACCTGCTCACGGCGATCCGCGACGCCGACGTCCGCGTCCCGCTCGCCGCCGTCGCGCTCGACCAGGCGGAAACCGTCCGGCTGCTGCCCCGGCCGGCCGACGGCAGCCAGGTGCCGGTCTACGACGTTCCCGGGGCGGCGGCCAGCGCGCTGGCCCACGCGGCCAGGTACGGCGCGTGGCGCACCGGGCCGCACGGCCAGGTCCCCAGTTTCCCCGGCATCCGGGCCGCGGACGCCCGCGCGCTGGTCACCGATTTCCTGCACGGCGAGCCCGGCGGCGGCTGGCTGGCGCCCGGCGAGACTGCCGATCTCCTGCGCTGCTACGGGATACCGCTGGCCGACTCCCCGGCTCGCGACGACACTGCCCGCGACGACGCTGCCAGCGACGAGGCAGCCGGGGCTGAGATGACGATCGGGGTGACCGATGATCACGTGTTCGGCCCGCTTGTCGTGCTCGACTGCGGCGCCCGCGCGGTCCGGCTCACGCCACTGACCGACACCGACGCGGACGCGCTGATCGGCTCGGCCGACGCCACGGCGCGGCTGCTCGGGCACCGCGCGATGGCGGCCGCCGGCCGGGAGGGGCTGCGCGAGTTGCTACTGCGGGTCGCCCGGCTCGCCGAGGACCTGCCCGAGGTCACCGAGCTCAGCTTCCGCCCGGTCATCGCCAGGCCGGACAGGGCAGTCGCGGTGGACGCGCGGGTCAAGGTGGCCGCCTGCCCGCCGCAAGACCCGTTTCTTCGCAAGCTGCGCTGAATGGCCCGGGCACGGTCGTTAGGGGGAATGTCGTCAGGGGGCACGGTTGTCAAGGGACGGGGACGACCGCGACCGGGCCGCGGGCATGCTCGAGCGCGGCCTGCTGGACGGCGGCAATCGCGGGGCCCGTCGCGGGATCCCCGCCCCTGCCGATCACCACGAGCTCCACGTGCGCTGAGTAGCTGGCCGCCATCCTGGCCGGGTGCCCGTGCACCACGTCCAGCCGGACCGGCACCGCCGGGTACTTGTCCTGCCATCGGGCCAGGACATCGGCTAGGTCTCTGCCGACCTCCGCGCAGGCCTGCTCGGCGTCGATGCCCGCCCGGCGCGTCGCCTCGCTGGCCCCGGGGCCCCACAGCCCGGCGGGAAGCCAGTAGCACGAGTGGACCGCCACCAGGCTGGCGCCGCGCAGCGCCGCTTCCTCGAACGCGAACCCCAGGATCGCGTCGGCGTCATGCAGATCCCGGAGGCCAACAGCCACCTCGCGGCTGGCCGCGCTCGTCGCCATCCTGGTCACCACGACCGGGCAGGGGGCGTGCGCGGCCGCGTACCCGCTGACCGAGCCCAGCAGCATCGCGGCGAACCCGCCGGCACCGCGCGCGCCGACCACGAGCATCTGGGCTCCCGCGCCGCTGGCGGACACCGCCACCGGCGGCGTCCCCGCCAGCGCCGGCGAGGCCGTCAGCAGATCGGTGTCGATGATCAGCCCGTTGGTAACGTCCGCGGCCCGGGTGGCCGCCTCGCCGAGCGCCCGGACCGATATCGCGCGCAGCGCGTCGGCGACCGCCGGCGGCAGAGCGCCGGGCAGGCGCGTGCACGGCGGCACGGCCGCCGCGGACACGATCCGCAGCGGCGCCCCGTGCCAGGCCGCTTCTCGCGCGGCCCACTGGACCGCCAGCATCGATTCTTCCGAGCCGTCAACACCCACCACGACGGGCATGATCGCCATGATGCTCCCCTCCTCATGAGCAGGACGTGCAGGCCGAACGCCTTCGCTGCATCACGACTCCACGATGCGCTCCCGGCCCGGCTGATCCCAGAGCCGAAGGTCACCTTGTCAAAGGCCAGCCGGCGGCCGGGACCTTCGGGATCGGTGCGGGGACATTCGGCACTCGCCCAAGCACGCGGG
>JAICUO010001001.1 GCA_025935815.1 Streptosporangiaceae bacterium | reverse complement strand
GCCGGGGAGATCCTGGCCCTGGCGGGCCGGCTCGCCTCCGACGGCGTCGAGCTGGTGGTCATGGAATCGACTTCCGATTACTGGCGCATCTGGTTCTACCTGCTGGAGTCCGCGGGCCTGACCGTGCAGCTGGTCAACTCCGCGCACGCCCGGCAGCTGGCCGGGCGGCCGAAAACGGACCGGCTGGACGCCCAGTGGATCGCCCGGCTGGCCGAGATGGGGCTGCTGCGCCCCTCGTTCGTGCCGCCGCCGGAGATCCGGGCGCTGCGGGACCTGACCCGCACCAGGCTGCAAATGGTCCGCGACCGCACCCGGGAATGGCAGCGGCTGGAAAAGCTCCTGGAAGGAGCCCTGGTCAAGCTGTCATCAGTAGCGCACTCGCTGGCCAGGACCAAGACCGCCCGCGACATCCTGCAGGCCCTGGCCGGAGGCGAGCGCGACCCGAAGGTCCTCGCGGCGCTGGCCGCCGCCCACGTCAAGGGCGGCCGCGCCGCGATCGAGCAGTCCCTGGACGGCATGATGATCGGCGATCACCACCCCCTGCTGATCCGGGCCCACCTGGACCACGTCACGCTCCTGGACCGGACGGTCGCCGCGATCGAGGACGAGATCGAGGCCACCCTCGGCGCGATCCCGGCCGCCCGGGGCATCAGCGCGGACGGCGTCCCGTCCGCCGATCCGGGCCCGGACGCGGCCATCCTGGCCGCCGCGGACCGCCTCGCGGAGATCCCCGGCATCAGCCGCAAGCTCGCCATGGCCATCATCGCCGAAACGGGCCTCGACATGACAAGGTTCCCCACCGCCGGCTGCCTCGTCTCCTGGGCCGGCCTGGCCCCCGTCACCCGCCAGTCCGGCCCCCGCAACCGGAAACCAGGCAAGGGCCAGGGCGACGCCTACCTCAAGGGCTACTGCACCCAGGCCGCCGCCGGCGCAGCCGGCACCGCCACCTTCCTCGGCGAACGGCTCCGCCGCCTGACCCGCCGCACCGGCCCGATGAGGGCCAGGTGCGCCGTCGCCCGCTCCATCCTCGTCATCATCTGGCACCTCCTCGCCAGCCCCGAGGCCAGGTTCACCGACCTCGGCCCCGACTGGCACGAGCGCAACCACGACCGCGACCGCAAGATCCGCGCCCACGTCCAGCAACTCCAAGCCCTAGGCCTCGACGTCACCCTCACCACCGCCGCCTAAACCCAACCCCGTGACCAGGCCCGCCGCCCCAGCGCCACGGGCCGTCAAACCACGCCCGAACTTGGTTGCTGATTCTCACGGTCAGGCGATGGCGCCCGCCTCGCGAAGGGACATGTGTCAGGGGTGGAAGATGCGCCAGGTGAGGCTGGGACTGCCGGACGCCCCCTGGGCCACGAGGCCGGCGGTGCTCGTCGTCACCAGGCCACCGACCGAGACGCTGCCAACCTGCTGCCCGGCCAGGAAAGAGGAGGACGGCGGCTGGATGCGCACCTGCAGGCCGATCGTGGCGCCCGCGGGCGCGAGGCCAGCCAGGGGCCGCGCCGTCACCACCGGGATCTCCGCCTTGCTCCATGGCACCTTGATCCGGCCGACCACGGTGCCCGCCGGGAGCACCG
>JAICUO010000751.1 GCA_025935815.1 Streptosporangiaceae bacterium | reverse complement strand
GGCGACCGCACCGCGAAGGCCTCCGCCTCACTGATCAGGCCCGCGGCGTCCGCCCGCAGCCGCACCGCGAGCAGCACGTCCGCCCCGCCCTCGCTGACCAGGCCCCACCCGGCCTGCTGGCCCTCCTCAGGATCGGCCAGCGCGACCGCCCGCTGCCGGGCGACCCCGGTCACCGTGGCCCACGCGCCTGCCCCGAACGGGATGTCCTGCCCGTTCTCGGTGTACCGCGCCCCGTCCGCCAGTGGCAGCAGCCCCGGATCCCCGCTGCCGAGCGCCTCGAAGTACGCATCGAGCAGGGCAGTCCCCACAGGCCGTTGAGCCATCTCGTTCTCCTCCGCCACTTTGTCACCGACGTGCTATCCCGTTGCCAACCCGCCGCGGCGGGCCTGCCAGCCCGTCGCTGTCCGCGTTGGCGAAACGCAGCGACTGGACTTGCGCAACAGCAGGTAAGAGGCGGCCAGCCGTAGCTGACCTGCTTCCGTGCCGTTCATTACCGATCCGCCCCTTCCCAGGTGCTTGCTTAGCTGGGAAGGGGCGGGACACCGGAGTTTGCTGCACGCAGGCGATCGCCTGCGGCGTCACCTGCCCCAGCCGGGCGGCGGTGAGTGCCAGCCGGTCAGGATGTTCCAGTACTCGACATTCTTGGAGACCAGCCGGCCCGACGCGAACGTGAGGACGTTCGTCTCCAGCAGCGTGATCTTGTGGTCCCCGTCGGGGTTATACACCGGGTCGACGAACTTCACCCATATCTCGACCGCCGCGCGATTCCCGTCGACGATGGGCCTGCCCTGGATGCCAGTGATCTGCGACTGCGGCCTGGTCACGTCGAACCAGTACTTGTGAATCGCCGCGCGGCCGACGAATGTCTGCGTGGGATCACCGGGTAGGGACTGGTAAACGCCATCGGGCGTGAAGAGCTTGACTACCGCGTCCGCGTCGCGCGTTTCCCATGCGTTCAGGTAGCCCTTCATCCACCGCGACGCGTCCTGCGCGGTGAGGTGGAACGGGTGCCCCGGGCGCGTGCTCGCCGACGCGCCTGACGACACCGCGACCACGCCCCCGGCGAGGAGCGCGAGGCAGGCGGCGATGGCGACCGCCAGCCTGGAACGAAGGGACCTGGCCAGTGACCAGTGATTCAATTTCGCCTCCCAGGGTATGACTTGCCGCAGATTCCCGGCATCTGCATTCTCGCCACTGCAGCCCCCGGAGTCCATGCCCTGCTCGACACAAGTAGCTGCTCAGGCGGGTGCCGCGCCGGTGACGAGAGCCCAGTGCGCGCCGTGGCCGGCACTGCGGTGGACGGCTGCGGGGCGGCCGCCCCGCGATTCGCTGGGCTCCCAGGTGGACGCGGGGGCATCACCGATTTACCGTGAGACGTGATCGACGACGATCCCTTGGAGGTACGCCCGATGACCACCACCGCACCCGGGACGGCTCCCAGCCAGGAGGTCCAGGACGCCGGCCACGTCGACATCCTCATCATCGGGGCCGGGGTCTCCGGGATCGGCGCGGCGCACTACATGCGGGAGCGGTTCCCCGGCCGCAGCGTCCTCATCCTGGAGGCCAAGGACGGTCACGGCGGGACCTGGTGGACTCACCGGTACCCGGGGGTGCGCTCCGACAGCGACCTGTTCACCTACGGCTTCCGGTTCAAGCCGTGGCAGGGCCCGGCGATCGCCTCCGGCCCGGCGATCCTGTCCTACCTCGATGAGGTCATCGCCGCGGAAGGCCTCGACGAGCACATCCGGTACCAGCACAAGGTCACCTCGGCCAGCTGGTCCACTACCGGCCGGCGGTGGACCGTGGCGGTCACCCGGGCCGACACCGGCGAGCGGCTGCGGTACACCACCGACTTCTTGTGGATGTGCCCTGGCTACTACAACCACGACAAGCCCCACCGGCCCCAGTGGCCAGGCCTGGACCGGTACCGGGGCGTGCTGGTGCACCCGCAACGGTGGCCCGAGGACCTCGACGTCACCGGCAAGCGGGTCATCGTGATCGGCTCCGGCGCGACGGCCGCGACGCTGATTCCGGCGATCGCGCAGGACGCGGCGCACGTGACGATGCTGCAGCGGTCCCCCTCCTACTTCCTCGCCCCGCCTAGCGAAGACCAGCTCGCCGCCGAGCTCGGCCCGGGGGAATTGACCTTCGAGAACCTCCGCGAGGCCCACATCGCCGTGCAGGACACGCTCGTGAAGACCGCGCGCGAGGATCCCAACGGGCTCCACGAGTTCTTCATCGAGTCGATGCGCCCGCAGCTGCCCGAGGGCTTCGACATCGACAAGCACTTCACCCCGCGCTACCGGCCGTGGCAGCAGCGCATCGGCATCGTCCCTGAGGGCGACTTCTTCACGGCGCTGCGCGCGGGCAACGCGTCGGTCGTCACCGACACCATCGACACCTTCACCGAGACCGGGATCCGGGTCAGCTCCGGCGAGGAGATCGCCGCCGACATCGTCGTCACCGCGACGGGCTTTACCATGTCGCTGTTCGGCGACGTCGCGTTCGCCGTGGACGGCGAGCCGGTTGACTTCACCGAGCGGGTCACCTGGCGCGGCGTCATGATCAGCGGCGTGCCCAACATGGCCTACGTGTTCGGCTACCTGCGCTACAGCTGGACGCTGCGCGCCGACATGGTCTGTGACCTCGTGTCCGCGATGCTGGAGCGGATGGAAGCGGCGGGCGCCACCATGGTGGTGCCGACCCTGCGGCCGCAGGACGCCGGGATGGAGCGGCTCCCGTTCTGCGACCCGGAGAACTTCAGCGCCGGCTACATCATGCGGGCGCAGGGCACCCTGTTCAAGCAAGGCGACCGGGAGCCGTGGATCCACTTCCTGGAGTACTTCCAGGAGCGGGACGTCCTGCCCAAGGCCGACCTTGACGACGGGTCCCTTGTTTACAGCTGAGCCCCACGGCTGAAACCACTGCCCTTTCCTTCGCCAATGACGACGTCAGGGAGACCGCCCATGCCCGTCGACCCGCCCGCGGGCGCGGGTCTACCGGCCGCAGGGCGCCGGGCCGTTCCCCGTCATCGCCTTCTCCCCCGCTGCCCGGGCGGCGATCGAGGAAAGCTGCGCGCGCTTCGGCGCCCTCACCCGCGGCTGAGCCGCCGCCGCGGCGGCGGCCGGTGCCCGGACCCGCTCGGCCGGGGCGGCGACGTCGATCGCGGCGCCTACCGATGCCACGGGTCAATAGCAGGAAAGCGAGGCGCAGATCACACGGCGGCCCGGCCCGTGAGCGCGCAAGATGGGAAGCGTGATCCAGACGCTGCCCCGGGCGGTCGCATCGCCGCCCGGAAAGCCGGTGCGCGCCGAGGCCGCGCGGTCGCAGGAACGCGCGCGGCGCGTCGCGCTGGAGCCGGGCACCTGGTCCCGGGACGAGGCGGCCGCGATGGCGGCCGAGTTCGACGCGATGGCCGCCAGCTGGGAGGGTGACCGGGGCGGCTACCGGCCCCCGGTGCTCGCGGACGCGCTGGCCCGCGGCGGGCCGTTCCCGGCCGGGCGAGCGGTGGAGATCGCGTCCGGGACCGGGCTGCTCACCGAGCTGATCGCCGCGCACTGGCAGCCAGTG
>JAICUO010000018.1 GCA_025935815.1 Streptosporangiaceae bacterium | reverse complement strand
TGGTCGGCGGCGGCGATGATTCGCGCGCGCGAGGCGGCTACCTCCGCGTACAACTGGGCATTGTCCAGCGACACCGCCAGCTGCCCGGCGATCAGCCCGACAGCCTCCAGCCGCCCGGTCGTGAACGCGCCCCGGATCAGCCGGTTCTCCACCAGCAGCACCGCCCGCAGTGCTCCGCGGCCAAGCACCGGCACGGCCAGCAGCGAACAGCACGCCAGGCCCGCGAAGTACGGGTCACGGGCGAACCGGTCATCACTGGCGGCATCGCCCACCGCCAGCGGCTCCTGCGTCCGCCGCAAGTACCGCAACACTGACAGCGGCGCGGCCGCCTCGCCGTCGGCTGGACCGGGCAACGCCCAATCCTGGCGGTCCTCATCCCACAGCACCAGGAGCACCCCGGTGGCGCCGGTCATCGCGCTCAGCACCTCGACCACCCGGGCGTGCAGCCGATCCACGCTCGTCTCCGAGCTCAGCGCCTGCGACGCCGACAAGATCCCGAGCAGGTCAATCGTCCCCGCCGTCACCCCGCCACGCCGGGGAACATCAGCCGCCTGGCCACCCTCGGCAACGCCGGACGCGGGGACGTCGGCCTCGCCCGCACCCGCGCCGCCGGCGGCGGCGCCGTCGCTCACGACCGCACCGCCGACACTGCCATCGGCCGACGGAGTCAGGCCGGGGTAGGCCCAGTCCATCTGCTCGGCTTTCGCGGCGGCACCCCAGGCGAGGTACTGCTCACGGGCCTGGGCGAGGAGCTCATAACCCGTGTGCTCAAGGCCATGGGCCAGGTAGAAGCGGCCCGCGCGTTCCGTGATCAGCGCCCGGTGCCACGGGCGCCGCTGCCTCCCGGCTTCCCACCGGGCAGAATCGAACGCGATAGCCGCGGCGCGGAAGTCGCCCGTCGTCCACGCCTGCTCGGCCTCCACCAAGCGCAGCAGGTGCAGGAAGTTGTCCGGCCCATCCGCCGCGCGGGCGCCCAGCCAGCGCAGCGCCCCGTTCAGCTCCGCCAGCAGTGCCTGGCGCTCGTCGCCGTCGGCGGACCGGGCCTGCCACGCCAGGCCAAGCCCGTGCAACGGGTGGGCCAGGGCGCTCAGCGAGAGTCCGGTGACGGCGGGCAACAGCCGCAACGCCGCCGCGCTGTGCCGCGCCGTCCCGGCCGGGTCGCCGAAGATGGCCGCCGCGATCGCCCGGCACATGCGGACGTGAATCAACAGCGTGTGGCCCGCGAAGTGGTCGGCGGGGATCGCCTCGGCGGCCGCGGCCGAACCGGAATGGCGCAGCACGTCGGCTAGCCACTGGTAGCTCGCCAGCCACTGCGCGGCCTGTTCGGTACCGGTCCGGCGCGCGAAGGCCCGCGCCGCGCTCACCTGAGCCAGGCAGGCGTCCAGGGTCGGCGCGCTGTCCAGCAGGCCCACGATGGCCTGGTGGTAGGTGTAGCCGGCGTTGGCCAGGTCACCGCCCGCGAGCAGCCCCTCGCGGGCGCGCTGGCTTTCCTGGATGCTGTTCTCCACCGGCTCGAACCATGAGTCCAGCAGCGACACGATCAGGCGAGCCAGCGAGGTGTGCGGCTCCCAGTCCCGTGACTCGGCCAGCGCCAGGATCCGCCGCGCCACCCGGTAGGCCGTGCCATACTCGCCGCGCTGGGCGATCGCCTGCAAGGCGGCGTTGGAGGCTGCCCCGACCAGGGTGGGGCCCGGGCCGTGCTCGGTCCAGATCCGCAGCGCATCCAGGCCCACCCAGGCAAACATGACCTCGTCGCCGATGCGGAAGGTCGGGGACACCATCGCATGGAGCAAGGTTCCCGCGGCCAGCAGCCCCGGATCGGTAATGTCCGGGCGGGCCATGTCATCGCCGGGATCGGTGCGGTCCAGCCACTGCTCCAGCCGGGCGAACTGCCGGCCGATCGTGGCGGGCATGCGCCCGGCGTCGGGTACGTCGATGCCGCACGCACGCAGCGACCTGGTCGCCAGCTGGACGGCCTCGGTGAAGCGATTGCGGTTCGTCAGGCTCCGCACTTGCAGCGCAGTCGCGGACGGGTGGTCCAGCACCGTGGCGGCGAGCGCCTCCAGCGCGTTGTAGTCCTCGTCCGCCTCCTCCAGCCGCCCCAGGCTGAACAGCGCGGCGTGATGGACGGTGCGCAACTTGATGAGGGCATCGGTGTCGGCCGGATCGACCAGCGTCAGCGCGGCCGACAGCAGCGCGTGCACCAGCGGGTATTCGCCGATCTGGGTCACCTCGTCGGCGGAGCGCCACAAGAGCCCGGCCACCGCGCGGCGCTCGTCCGCGTCGGTGACCGCGCCCGCTACCGGCAGGTACTGTTCCGCCGCGACGGCGAACAGTTCAGGCACCGCCGCCAGCCGCCGTGCCATGGCCAGGTGCAACTCGGCCCGTCGGCCTTCCTCCAGCCCGCCTAGCACGTTTTCCCGGATCCGGTCGTGCCGGAACCGCACCGCCTCCTCGGCGCCGGATTCCATCATCAAGATGCCGTCCCGCAGGGCCGGCTCCAGGAGAGCCGGCACGCTGCCAGGCTCGCCGATCGCGGTCGCCAGCACGCTCACCTTGGCGCGCCCGCCAAGGCAGGCCATCGCCTCCACCGCCCGCCGGCACTCCACTGGCATGGAAGCGACCCGGGCGGCCGGCCATCGGCCAGCCTCCGCCCGGGCCAAGTGCGCCCGCACGGCCGCCGCCTCCCACCGCCACCCATCTGACGCGGCGACCAGCATGCCGTCCCGGCGCAGCGCGTTGAGCAACTCCGCAGTCTCGAGCGGGTTGCCGTGACTGTGCGGAGCGAGCATCTCGCCCAGTTCCGTCGCCGCGGCGGGGGAGACGCGCAGTATCTCGCCCATCATGGCGGCGAGATCAGGTCCGGTGAGGTCGCTCAGCCGCACGTGCGGAACGGCGGCCTCGCTCCACCGGGACAGCATGGCCGCCAGCGGGTGCGAAGGCTCCACCTGGCCGTCGCGGTACGCCCCGACCAGCAGCAGGCCTTCGGATCCCTCATTGCTCAGCACCATGTCCACGAAGCCGAGCGGGACGCCTCCGCCCCATTGCAGGTCGTCGATGAATACCACGAGCGGGCGCCTCCTTGACGCCACCGCCCGCAGCGCGCCCACGGCCACTAGCTGCGCCCGGAGCCCGGCGGTCAGCGGATCGCCGAGATCTCCCGGCCCCAGCAGCGTCGCGAACTCCGGTACCACCGTGGCCAGCAGGCCCGCGTTGGCGCCGAGCGCCCGTAGCATCCGGACGCGGATCCGGGCCACCTCATCCTCGGGCTCGGCCAGCAGCAGCCTCCCGAACGCGGTGAAGGCCTGCTGGACCGCGTTGAACTCCTGATCGCGGCGGTATTCGTCGAACTTGCCCGCCACGAACCAGCCGCCACTGGCGGTCACCACCGGGCGCAGCTCATCGACCAGCGCCGTCTTGCCCACCCCGGGCTCGCCGCTGACCAGTACCCCCGCGCAGCGTCCGGCCAGCGCGGCCGCGAACGCCTCCTTCAGCGCCGCCACCTGCTCGTCGCGGCCCACCAGCCGGGACGGCGGGAGCAGCCGGACCGGGAAATCACGCGCGCCGACCCGCATCTCGCCGTGCCCGGCGCTGGGGCCGCGCAGCTGTTCCAGGTCATGGACCACGCCGTCCGCCGACTGGTAGCGGTTGTCCGGTTCCTTTTCCAGCAGGTGCATGATGATCTGGGACAACGGTTCCGGTACGGCCGGGTTGACTTCAGCCGGCGGCACCGGCAGCCGGGCCAGGTGATCGTGAATAAGCCGCAACGGGTCACCGTTCCCGAACGGCGGCTCGCCAGTGGCCAGCTCATACAAGACCGCTCCCAGCGCGTACAGGTCGGCGCGGTGGTCCACGGCCCGGCCGGTCCGCCCGGTCTGCTCCGGCGCCAGGTACGCCAGCGTCCCGGGGATCTCGCTATGGTGGGTGAATTCCGGGCGGATCTGGGCGAACGAGGCAGCCAGCCGGAAGTCCACCAGGGTCGGGTTGCCGCTGGCGGAAACCACGATGTTGGCCGGGCTGAGGTCGCGATGGACCACCTCGTGGCGATGCAGCCGCGCTACCGCCTGGGTCACCTGGAGCGCGATCCCGGCCAGGTCGTCGGCGGGAACCGGCTTGGACAGCTCCGCCACGGGGGCGCCGGCGTCCGCCAGCGTGATCGAGCCCGCGTACCGCGGCTCGTCGGCGAGCTGCGTGATGCCCTCGACGCCGCGCAGCCGCTCGAGGATGGCCCTCTCATGCTGAAGCCGGACCTCAGCGTCCGGCCCGAGCGGCTCCTTCAGGATGACCGTGCGGCCAGCCCAGGGCAGTCGCGTGATGCGCGTGCGGACGCTTTCGCGCACGATCACGGCCGACGGATCACGGCCAGCGCCCATCCTGTACCTCCACGCCAGGCCACCGTCCAGCTCACGCCCAAATCCTTACATCTCCCTGGCCCCTACATAACCCCATAGCCCGCCAGGGCTGATAATCGTCGTGTGGATAGCAGCCGCACCCGGGTAGTGCTGGCCGATGACGATGTCCTGCTCCGTGAGGGCCTGGCCAGCCTGCTGGACCGCTCCGGGCTGGAGGTTGTCGGCCAGGCCAGCGACGCCGCCGGGCTCCTGGAACTGGTGCGAGAACAGCGGCCCGATCTCGCGCTGGTGGATATCAGGATGCCGCCGAAGTACTCCACCGAGGGCCTGGACGCGGCGCGCGCCATCCAGCAGGAGTTCCCGGGCACCGCGGTGGTCGTGCTGTCGGCGCACGTGGAAGTCGAGCACGCGATGGACCTGGTCGCTAACGGGCACCGCAGCGGGTACCTGCTGAAGAGCCGCGTCACCGACGTAACGGAGTTCGTCGACACGCTGAAGCGGGTGGAGCGCGGCGGGTCGGCGGTCGACCCGGCGTTGGTCCAGGAACTGGTCGCGGCGCGCCGGGTTCACGATCCCCTGGGGGCGCTGACCGCGCGCGAGCGGGAGGTGCTCGCCCTGATGGCTGAGGGCCGGTCGAACGCGGGCATCGGGCAGGCTCTTTGGGTGACGGAAGGAACGATAGAAAAGCACGTGCGCAGCATCATGATGAAGCTGCGGTTGCCGGAGGCCGCCGAGGTTCACCGCAGGGTGCTGGCCGTTCTCGCCTTCCTGAACGCGCACTGAGCCGCGATCGGCCCGGGCGAATCCCGAGCCGGGGGAGCGGCTCACTAGGGGGTTCCACGGAGGCGATCGTCGCGGGGCGAAGGCGACAGTTGTGCCATCGGCCCGGAGCATGCCGCGATCAGGTGCAGTACCGCGGTTCCCCCTGCGCCGGGCAACAGCCGACCCCAGGAGGGGAAACCCCATGTCATTCAGTCGCACGGCGCGGCGTATCAGCCTGCCCGCGCTCCTCGCGGTCATCCTGGCCGCCGTCCTGCTCGCGGTCGTACCTGGCCGCGCCACCCCAGCGGGAGCCTCGACCCGGCTGGCGGCGGCGGGCGCGGTCACTGCCCGCGGGCATTCGGCCAGCAAGCCCGTGATCGTCCTCGTGCACGGCGCGTGGGCGGATGCCTCGAGCTGGAACAGCGTCATCAGCCAGCTGCAGCTCCTCGGCTTCACCGTGTACGCACCGCCCAACCCGCTGCGCGGCCTGCCGCAGGACTCGGCCTACCTGCACGAGTTCCTGACCCAGAACCCGGCACTGCAAGGACAGCCGGTCATCCTGGTCGCGCACTCCTACGGCGGAGCGGTCATCACCAACGCCGCGGTCGGTGACCCGGACATCAAGGCCCTGGTCTACGTGGACGCCTTCATCCCCGATGAGAGCGACACCCTCACCAGCCTCGCCACCGGATCATGCCTGCTCGGCGACCCCGCCACCCTCTTCAACATCGTTCCCAGCCCTAGCGGGCCGCCCGGTGACGTTGACCTCTACATCAAGCCGAGCGCGGTCCCCGGGTGCTTCGCCACCGGCCTGCCCGCCAGCCAGGCAGCGGTCATCGCGGCCGCCCAGCGGCCGCTCGCGGCCAGCGCGTTCGGCGAGCCGTCCGGTACCCCAGCCTGGAAGACCCTCCCGTCCTGGGCCGTGATCGGGACGGGAGACAAGGTCATCACGCCCGCGCAGCAGACGTTCATGGCCCAGCGCGCGGGCGCCCGCATCACCGACGTCAGCGCCGGGCACCTGTCCCTCATCTCCAAGCCGTCGGTCGTTACCAGCGTCATCCTGCGGGCCGCGCAAGCCACCGGGTGACACGTGAGCCAGCCCGGTGCCCCGCGAACCTGACCCAGGTTCGCGGGGCACCGGGCTGCATGGCCATAGCCGCGCGGAGCCTCAGGCCTTCATCTCCCCCGAAGGACCGCCTGGTACCGGCGGTGCGCCTGGATGAACTCCTCGACCGTGCCGCCCCGGTCGGGATGAGAGTCGGCCATGGCCCGGCGCAGCTCCCTCAGGAGTGCCGCATCCCGGGCCGCTCGCCCGGCTTGCTCGCGCTCCCCGCGGTGCAGGTCTTCCTCGGCGGCCTCGCGGGTAGCGAAGAACAGCGGGCCCGCGTCGGCCTCGAACTGCGCGCGGCTGATGCAGCCGGGGCTGACAATGGCCTCGCGCCGATTCCAGCTGTCACTGGCGTAGTAGATCCACTTGGCCGTCTTCTTGATGATCGGCACCTCTTGGACCCAGCGGCGGGCCTCGGCGCGGCAGCCGTCGTGGCGGGCGCCGACGCAGGGAACGTACAGGTACTCGACGGTGGCGGCGTGATCAGCGCTCGACCTGCCCATGGCGCTGGTCCTCCTTCCCGGACCCGTCGCGGGAGGCACGGCCCGAGCCGGGCAAGGACCCGGCCAGGGCCTGGCGGGCTGGCTCGCGAATCTCGGCATAACCGCCTTGCGGGCTCATCACGATCCGCCCGGTTTCCCGGCCGTGCAATTTCTCATCGCGTCGCCGGCCGGCCAGCGCGTGGCAGGCGTCCCGGGTGATGAAGAACGCCAGCGCCGGGCCGGCCAGCACGAGCACCCGGAAGGCCCAGGTGACCGCGTAGAGGTCCAGCTGCAGGTGGTAGGCGATCTGGTCGTTGGCCGACGCGGCCCACAGCAGACCGTAGAACGTCACGCCGGCCACGCCGGCCGCGATGCGGTTCGCCGGGTCGGCGGGCCCGGGCGGCAGCAGGCGGCCCGGCGGCCGCTCGCCGGCGAGCCACCGGTCCGCCAGCGGATAGACGGTCAGGCTAGTGAAGAACAAGGCGGGCACCACCAGGCCCGGGATCAGCACGCCGAGGTCCAGCGGATGCCCGGCCACCGAGACCGCCCAGGCCGGCATGATCCGCAGCGCGCCGTCGAGGAACCCCATGTACCAGTCCGGCGTGGCGCCGGAGCTGATATTCCCTGGCTGGGACGGCCCGAGCAGCCATACCGGGTTGATCTGGGCGAACGTGGCCAGCAGGACCAGGACGGCGCCGGTGAACGGCAGCAGCGGATCCAGCCGTTGCCGGCGCGGCCGTCCCGGTGGCCGCGACCGTGACGGCCGCAGGCTCAGCAGGAGCAGCGCGGCGGCGAGGGCCGGCAGGACGGTGATGTGCACCCAGTAGTCGCGGCCGATGATGTGCTGGCCCGGTGGCGCGCCGCCGAAGATCGCGAACACCAGGTGCGTCCCGATCAACGGCACGGATAGCAGCACTCCGGTGATCACGCTGAGACTGCCGGCGGAGAGCATGTCGTCGGGCAAGATGGTGCCGGTGTAGGCCACCAGCATGCCGAGCGGCAGCAGCGTCACCCAGATCAGCCAGTCCGGGAGCGCCCGGCCCTGGATGCGGCCGCGGAAGAAGGTTCGCAGCAGCCGCAGGCATACCGCCGCGACGAACACGTCCGCCGACCAGTGGTGCACCTGCCGGATCAGCAGCCCGCCGCGCACGTCGAAGCTGGTGGCCAGCACGGACTGGTAGGCCTGGCTCATCGGGAGGCCGTCCAGCTTGGCGTAGGAGCCGTGATACTCAAGGGCGGCCATGGACGGGCGGAAGAACGGCAGCAGCAAGATCCCGGTGACCGCCGCTACCGCGAACGAGTACCCGGCGATCCGCCCGAACACGGACGCCCAGCGATCGCCGGGGTCGCGCCGCAGCGCGTCGCGAACTCGCCGCCGCCATTGCCGCGCGGGCGGCGACATCAGGGGCGGGCCGGCGTTCCGTTGCGTGTCGATGGCATTGTGATGGGCCATGGCACCACTGTCGTTCTCGCCCGCGCGGGCCCGCCTCCGTGGAAGACCCCAGTGGTCCCCGCCTAGGGGAAGCCCGGCTCCCTAGCCATCGCGTCCAGCATGTCGTGCGCGGTGCGCAACTGGGCGCGGGCGTCGGCCCGGCGGCCCTCGCGGCGCAGCCACTCTCCGTACAGCAGGTGCGCACGGGCAAGACCTGCCGGGAGACCTGTCAAGAGCCTCGCGAATTCGATCACGGCATCACCGGGGGGTTTCGGCCGCCGACTAGGGAGCCGGGCTGGGGACTTCGACGGACGCGAGCGCGGCCCGGTCCGCGGGAGCCTCGACGTGTGATCCGAACCTCACGTCACAGGACATGGAAGGAAACGCGATGAAGATCGTGGTAATCGGCGGGACCGGCCTGATCGGGTCGAAGCTCGTCACGAAGCTGCGCGCGGACGGGCACGACGCGGTGGCGGCGGCGCCCAACACGGGCGTGGACACCCTCACTGGCAAGGGACTGGCCGAGGCGCTCCAGGGCGCCCAGGTGGTGGTCGACGTGTCGAACGCGCCCAGCTGGGAGGACACGGCGGTGATGGACTTCTTCATGACCTCGGCCCGCAACATCCGCACCGCCGAGGCCAGCGCCGGGATAGCCCACCACGTGGCGCTTTCGGTCGTGGGCACCGAACGGCTGCAAGCAAGCGGCTACTTCCGCGCCAAGCTCGCCCAGGAGGCAGCGGTGCGGGCGGCGCCCGTCCCCAGCACAATCCTGCGGGCGACCCAGTTCTTCGAGTTCATCCCGGCGGTCGCCGATTCCGGGACCCGCGACGGCACGGTCTTCGTGCCGCGCGTCTTGTTCCAGCCGGAAGCGGCCGATGACGTCGCCGCCACCCTCGCCGACATCGCCGAGAAGGCCCCGGTCAACGGCACCGTCGAGCTGGGCGGTCCCGAACGGTTCCGGCTCGATGAGCTGGTCCGGCGCTACCTGGCCGCGAAAGGTGACCCGCGGCCCGTCGTGACCGATGCCCACGCGCCCTACTACGGCATCCCGGTCGACGAGGACGCCCTCATCCCCGGCGACGACTTCCGCGTCGGCGCCACCCGCTTCGCGGACTGGCTGAGCCGGTCCGCCAACCCGCAGAACGCCCGCCGGCACCAGGCAGAAGGAGCCTCAGCATGAGCCCGACCATCGTTCTCGTCCACGGCGCGTTCGCCGAGTCGGCGAGCTGGAACCAGGTCATCGAGTCGCTGGCCAGCGCCGGGCACCCGGTGATCGCCGCGGCCAACCCGCTGCGGGGCGTGGCCGCCGACGCCGCCGCGGTCGGCGATCTCATCCGTACCATCGACGGGCCGGTTCTGCTCGTTGGCCACTCCTACGGCGGGATGGTGATCACCAACGTCCCCGCCGACGCAGGCCAGATCACCGGGCTGGTCTACACGGCCGCCTTCGCGCCCGCGCCGGGCGATACCTGCAACGCACTGGCCGGACGGTTCCCCGGCAGCACGCTCGGCGAGGCGCTGCGGCCCGTTCCGCGCGCCGACGGGACGACCGACATGTACATCATCACCGAGCGGTTCCCCGCCCAGTTCTGCGCCGACGTGCCCGCGCCGGAGGCGGCACGGATGGCCGCCACGCAGCGGCCAGTGACGCTGGAGGCGCTCACGGAGCCATCCGGCAGCCGGCCACTGTGGCGTGCGGTGCCGTCGTGGTTCGTGGTCGCCGGGCAGGACCGCAACATCCCGGCCGCCTTGCAGCACTTCATGGCCGAGCGCGCCGGCGCCCGCCGGGTGCTGGAGATCCCCGCCGCGTCACACGCGGTCGCCGTCTCGCACCCGGGGGAGACGGCCGAGCTCATCTTGCAGGCGGCGGCGCTGCCCGTGGTCGCCTGACCGGGCCGCCGCCCGGCTTCTTCGCAGGGCAATGAGGAAGGAATCCGAAATGTCAGTCATCACCGCGCGGGCGCCGGTCGGGCGCGGCGTGTTCTGGAGGAAAACATGAGCACCCCGACCGGCGACGAAAGCGCCTTCCTGCACGAGCTCGCGGTCGAGGTCAGGGAAGAGCTGGCCCGGGCCGAGACCATCGAGGCGGCGACGGAGACCGCCGAGGAGTCGATGGAGGCGTGGCTATCTGATCCGGCTGATGACCAGCGCTATGAGGTCAGCCTCCACGTTGTGCTGGGCGCCGTTGAGGCGATGGAGAACGGCTATGGGCCCGGCGGCCCGCCATGATGGACGAGCCTGTCGACGACGTCCCTGGCGAGCGCCCCGGCCCGACGGTCATTAGCTGGCACGGCGCGGTGGATGTCGTCGCCCGCGCCGCCTTGCCGCCCGTGGATCGTGACCGGATCCTGGCCCTGCCGTACCCCGTCGATCATGAGGGCTTCTGGCAGGTCCTCGCCGCCTTGGGGGTGACCCAGGAAGGCCTGATGGATCGCATGGGCGCCAGCCCGTGAGGCGGCGAACGGGAGGAACGAGGATGGTCATCTCCCGCGTCGCGGGACGCGGGCGGCAGCCAGCGCCCGGTACCGCGCCTGCCGCGGCTTCCGGGTGACAACAACACAGGAATCGCCTTACGCTCGTAGCGACAACTTAGGACCGGCAACGAACGGTAGTTCCCGGACCTGGACCGATCTAGCGAGGGTGGCGGATTTGGAGCGCCTGGGACACCCCGACGTGGCCCGACGTGCCCTCCGGCGCCCCTGTCGTCCGCGGTAATGCGGAACTGGGATGGTGACTCCGACCTTTCACGGGCAGGGTTGCTCGACCGTGGCCGCGAGCGCGGCCTGCTGGATGCGTTCGTCGTGGAAGTGCGCGCGGGGCACAGTCGTGCGCTAGTCCTGCGCGGCGAGGCCGGAATCGGCAAGACCGCCTTGCTGGGGTACCTGTCGGGCGCCGCGGATGGATGCCGGATCGCCCGGGCGGCGGGCGTCGAGTCGGAGATGGAGCTCGCGTTCGCGGGCCTGCACGCCCTGTGCGCGCCGATGCTCGGCCGTCTCGGGCAGCTGCCGGGCCCCCAGCGCGAGGCGCTGAACACCGCGTTCGGCATGAGCGCGGGCCCGCCCCCGGACCGCTTCCTGGTCGGCCTGGCGGTCCTGAGCCTGCTGGCCGACGCCGCCGAGGAGCAGCCGCTCATCTGCGTCATCGACGACGCGCAATGGCTCGACCGGGTGTCTGTCCAGACGCTCGCGTTCGTGGCGCGACGCCTCCTGGCGGAGCGAGTGGGGCTGATGTTCGCGCTGCGCGATTCCGGTGGCGATCACGCGCTCGAA
Organism: Streptosporangiaceae bacterium; assembly: GCA_025935815.1. Taxonomy (GTDB): domain Bacteria; phylum Actinomycetota; class Actinomycetes; order Streptosporangiales; family Streptosporangiaceae; genus Trebonia. The sequence continues at coordinate 15,097 of JAICUO010000018.1, read as the reverse complement.
GGACTACCAGAACTCGTCATCGGGGGCCTGGTCGCCGTCGACGCCCGCCGCCTGCTGGACGCGACGCTCCCCGGGCCGCTCGACGGGCCGGTGCGGGACCGGATCCTCGGCGAGGCCGGCGGCAACCCGCTCGCGCTGGTCGAACTGGCCCGCGGGGGGACGCCGCTCGCGGTCGCGGGCGGCTTCGGGCTGCCCGTGGAGATGCCGCTGACCAGCCGCCTCGAGCAGGGATTCGTCCGCCAGCTGGAGCCGCTCCCGGAGCCGACCCGGCGGCTGCTCCTGCTGGCGGCGGCCGAGCCGGTCGGTGACGTGCCGCTCCTGTGGCGCGCGGCCGAGCGGCTCGGCATCAGGCCCGAGGCGGCGGCCGCGGCCGAGGCGGCAGGCCTGGTCGAGATCGGCGCGCGGGTGCGGTTCCGGCATCCGCTCGTCCGCTCGGCCGTCTACCGGGCGGCGCCTGCAGCCGAGCGCCGCCAGGCCCATCGGGCGCTCGCCAATGCGACCGACGCCCGGCTGGACCCTGATCGGCAGGCGTGGCACCGCGCTCGCGCGGCCGACGGCCCCGACGAGGCCGTGGCCGGCGAGCTGGTGCGCTCGGCTGACCGGGCGCAGGGCCGGGGCGGGCTGGCGGCGGCGGCAGCGTTCCTGCAGCGGGCCGCCGAGCTGACGCCAGTCCCGGCCATCCGCGTCGCCCGCTCGCTCGCCGCGGCCCAGGCCAAGCTCGACGTCGCTGACGTCGCGGGCGCCTCCGACCTCTTGGCGGCCGCTGAGCTCGGGCCGGTTGACGCGCTCCAGCGCGCGCGGCTGGAGCGGTTGCGCGCGGCGATCGCGTTCGCGAGCCAGCGCGGGCGTGACGCGCCGCCGCTGCTGCTCGCGGCGGCCAGGCGGCTCGAGGCCCTGGACCCCGCGATGGCCCGGGAGACCTACCTGGAGGCGTTCGCGTCGGCGATGTCCGCCGGGCGCCTGGGCACCGGCCCCGATGAGCGTGCGGTGGCCGAGGCGGCCCGCGCGTCGAACCGAGGGCCAGCCCCGGGTGCGACCGGCCGGCTCCTCGACGCCCTGGTGACGCGGTTCACCGAAGGGTACGCCGAGTCTTTCGCGTCGCTGTCGCGGGCGCTGCGCGCGTTCGGCGAGCCCGACGGCGACGGTGCGGACCGGCGGTGGCTGTGGCTGGCGTGCCGCCTCGCGCAGGATCTGTGGGACGACGAGCTCTGGCACCTGCTCGCGACCCGCGGCGTGCGCGTCGCGCGCGAGACCGGCGCGCTCAGCCTGCTCCCGAACGCGCTGAACCACCTCGCCGCGCTTAATGTCCATTCGGGGGCGTTCGCCACCGCCGCGGTGCTGACCGATGAGGTCGACTCGATCACGCAGGCGACCGGCATCCCGCCGCTGAAGTACGCGGCGTTCATGCTGGCCGCGGCGCGCGGCGATTCTGCGCAGGTACTGCCGCTGCTGGACTGGGGCTGGCGGAATGTGACCGAGCGCGGTGAGGGCTCGGGGCTGGGCTCGGCCTTGTGGCTTACCGCGTTGCTGCACAACGGGCACGGCCGCTACGGTGAGGCGCTCGCCGCCGCGCGGCAGGCCTGCGAGCACGAAGACGTCATGTATTACGGCTGGGCGCTGGTGGAGCTGATCGAGGCCGGCGTCCGCGGCGGGCGGCCGCAGGAGGCCGCGGCGGCGCTTGATCGCCTCAGTGAGCGCACCCGGGCCAGCGGCACCGAATGGGCGCTCGGGACCGAGGCGCGCTGCCAGGCGCTGCTGGGCGACGAGGAGTCCCGCTATCAGGAAGCAGTCGAGCGGCTCACGCGCAGCCGCGCGGCGGTCGAGCTCGCCCGCGCCCGGCTTGTGTACGGCGAGTGGCTGCGTCGGGAGAACCGCCGCGTGGACGCGCGCGAGCAGTTGCGCGCCGCCCACGAGGCGTTCAGCCGGATGGGCGCGGGGGCGTTCGCGGAGCGCGCTCGCCGCGAGCTGTCGGCCACCGGCGAGACGGTGCGCAGGCGTGCCGTCGAGGCGCTTGACGAGCTGACCACGCAGGAAGCGCAAGTCGCCCGGCTCGCCGCCCAAGGGCATACGAACCCGGAGATCGGCGCCCAGCTATTCATCAGCGCGCGGACGGTCGAATACCACCTGAGCAAGGTATTCCCCAAGCTCGGGATCAGCTCGCGCAGAGAACTCCGCGCAGCGCTCCCGGGCGCGGAGCAGGCGGCTGTACCCGCCTAGGGGACTGGCTCCGTTATGCCTGCGGCGGGAGCTCCGCAGCCCGCAGCGCGATTGCCTGGATGATCGCCTGCAGTCCGATCCGGAGGATTTCGTCGCTCGTGATCGCGGCGAGCCGTGGCGCCGTCCGGGCGATGTTCGGGTACTGGCCCGGGGGCAGGTTCCCGTAGACCTGCTCCCACGAGGACTCGTCGGCGTCCCGCTCAGCCGGGTCGAGCAGGGCGTACTGGGCCTGCATGCCGGCGAAGGACAGCAGGAAGTCGACGAAGGTCCGGTAGTACAAGACGGAGTCGTCGTCGTTCAGCCCGGCTTCCTTCATGACCGACAGGAGCGTCTCGACCGCGGTGATCTCCGACCCCCGGCGCGTCGTGCGACTGGCGATGACCGCCCCGACCGCCGGGTACTCCACGAACACGCTGACCAGGCCGCGGCCGAACGCGGCCAGGTAGTCCTGCCAGCGGGCCGCTCGCGGCACTCGTTCCTGCACCATCTCCAGCAGCCGGTCGGCCATCATGAGCAGCAGCTCGTCCTTGCCGCGGAAGTAGCGGTACATCGCGGTGGCGTCGGCCCCGAGCTCCTGGCCGAGCCGCCGCACGGTCACCGCCTCGGTGCCCTGGCTGCTGGCGAGGGTAAGCGCCGTGTCGACGATGAGCCTGGCATCGAGGCGCTGACGGCGCGGCGCGGGATCGGGCACTGCACGGCTCACTGCCGGGCCTCCTGCCTAGGTGGAACGGACACGGCTGCTGGGACGGGCACGTGGTAACGAGCGTGGCCCGGCGTTCCCCCTCTGTCAACGCTGTTGACCTATTTGATGCGGGGTTCGCGGCGAGCCGCCCGGAAAGGCCGGTTCGGGTGCCCCGGCGGCATCCTTGAGGTGGCTGGGGGGACGGTGGCGCGTAAACGGCGTTGACAAGTCGAGGGCGCCGTTCTTGAATGGCCCTACCCGAGACCCAGGCCCGCCGTTAAACAGGAGCTCCAATGACCGCACGACCCGATGAACTGCGGAGGCTGAGCGCCGGGAGCGTCGCCGAGGCGAGCCTTCGGGACGCTGAGCCGAGCGCCTTCTGGCTCGACCGCGCCGACCGCCCGCAGCCGCGGCCGGCGCTGACCGCGCGGACTTCGGCGGATCTCATCGTCGTGGGCGGCGGGTTCGCGGGCCTGTGGACCGCGGTGCTGGCCAAGGAACGCGACCCGGGCCGGGACGTGCTCTTGGTGGAGGGCGACCGCATCGCCTGGGCGGCCTCCGGTCGCAACGGCGGCTTCTGCTCGGCGAGCCTGACCCATGGCCGGGAAAACGGGGCGCGCCGGTTCCCTGGTGAGATCGACCAGGTGGACCACCTCGGGCGTCGCAACCTGGACGAGATCGAGGAGTCCCTGGCGCGATACGGCATCGACTGCGACTTCGAGCGCACCGGCACCCTCTCGGTGGCCGTCGAGCCCTATCAGGCGGCGCTGCTGCGCGACGGCGGCCAGCTCGTCCTGGACCAGCCCGCGGTGCGCTCGCAGGTGAACTCGCCGACCTACCTGGCCGGCGTGTGGGACCGCCAAGACAGTGCCCTGCTGCACCCGGCGCGGCTGGCGTGGGGGCTGGCGGCGACGGCCGAGCGGCTCGGCGTGCGCATCGCCGAGGGGACCCCTGTCCGGCGGATGCGGCGCTCGGATTCCGGCGTCAGACTTACCACCGGCGACGGCGTGGACCTCACGGCCAGGCAGGTCGCGCTGGGAACGAACGCCTTCCCGTCCCTCCTGCGGCGGACACGGCTGTACACCGTCCCGGTGTACGACTACGTCCTCGTCACCGAGTCCCTGTCCGCCGGCCAGCTGGCGTCCGTGGGATGGCGGAACCGGCAGGGAGTCGACGACATCGCCAACCAGTTCCACTACTACCGCCTCACCCCCGACAACCGCATCCTGTGGGGTGGCTACGACGCGATCTACCACTACGGGCGGCGCATCCGCCCCGAGTACGAGCAGCGTCCCCAGACGTTCGGGAAGCTGGCCCGGCACTTCTTCACGACGTTCCCGCAACTGGAGGGCATCCGGTTCACTCACCGCTGGGCGGGCGCGATCGACACCTGCACCCGCTTCTTCGCCTTCCACGGCACCGCCTTCGGCGGGCGCGTCGCCTACGCGCAGGGGTTCACCGGCCTCGGAGTGGCCGCCACGCGGTTCGGTGCCCAGGTGATGCTCGACCAGCTCGACGGCCAGCAGACCACGCTGACATCGCTCGGGATGGTCCGGCGCCGGCCCCTGCCGTTCCCGCCCGAGCCGATGGCCTACGCCGGCATCCAGCTGACCCGGGCCGCGCTGGCCGCCGCCGACCGGAACCAAGGACGCCGCAACCTGTGGCTGCGGGGACTGGACCGGCTAGGCATCGGGTTCGACTCCTGATCAGCGCGAGGAGCGGTCCGCGTGCCGGGTCGCAGATCCAGTGGTAACCGTGATTCCATGATCGGAAATGAGTCTGCCGGGCGACTGGCGGGTAAGGCGGCCATGACGTTTCCGGGGCCGTGGTCGCCGGCCGGGGACCGGAGCTGAGCGGCGGGGGCGGGCCGGCGAGCGGAGAGGGCCAGGAAGGCGGTGTAGGCGAGGACTGCGGCGGCGCAGGCGAGCAGGGCACCGGTCCGGCCGAGGGTGCTATCCAGTACCGGGGCGAGCAGCGAGCCGGCGCCGATGACGCCGATCGAGGCGGGGACGGCCAGGCCGTACGCCCGGCCGAATACGTCCCGCGGCAGCATCCGCTGCAGGCTGGTGCTCATCGTGATCTCGACCAGGAGCGAGGCGGCGCCGCCGATGGCGACCACGATCAGGATTGCGGCGGCCCAGGGCAACAGCGCCACGCCGGCGACCGAGAGCCCGACCGCGCTCAGCGCCGCGATCAGGACCCGGCGGTAGGGCAGCCGGGCTGCCCGGCCCGCCAGCGTGGTTCCAGCCATGCCGCCGGCGCCGAGCGCGGCGAACATGAAGGCGTAGCCGTTCAGGCCGAGCCCGGCTGATCGGGCCACGAGGACGAACAGCACGGACTCCATGCCGAGCACAAAGCTGCATGCCATGTCCGCGCCGAGCAGTCGCACCGCCGCCGGGTGCCTGCGCAACGCCAGGGCACCATCCGCGAAGTCGCGTACCAGCCCTAGTACGGGCAAGCCCATGCGGGCGGCCCCATTGGCGGACCGGGTCACGGTGAACGCGTCGTCGGCCCGAACGGCCAGCACGCAGGCTAGCGAGACAGCGAACGTCGCCGCGTTGATCACGAAAGCCAGCGCCGGCGACACGAACAGCAGCACGCCGCCGAGCCCCGGCCCGAGGATCACTGCGGCGGCGGTGAACACGGATCGGGCCGCGTTCGCGCCAGGCAGGTCCGCGTCGGGGACCAGTCGCGATGTGACCCCGGCCACGGACGGTATGGACGGCGCGGCCGCGGTCGTCGCGAGCGCGGCGAGCACCGGGGCCAGAACAACCGGCAGGTGCCAGGCCGCGACCAGCGCCAGCGCCAGCATGAGGAGAAGCCGAGCCACGTCGCAGCTGACCAGGACGCGGCGTCGGTCGAACCGGTCAGCGACGATGCCGCCGAACGGCCCGGCGACGAGCAACGGCACGACCCGGGCGGCGGAGGTGACGCCGGCCCAGGTTGCCGAGCCGGTGCGCTGGTACACCAGCGTGATCAGCGCGACGTTGTAGAGGAAGTCGCCGAACTGCGACACCGCCTGCCCGGCGAGCAGCGCCCGGAAGTCCCGGTGCCGCAGCGCCGCCCGGATCGTGCCCGCTGGGGGGTTCGTGGAATTCATCATCGGCCTGCTTTCACCAGGTTTTCCGGCAGCTGGGGTAACTGCCTCCACGATCGGGCTAAAGAACAGGCCAGCACATCGGGTGGCCGCCTTAGCCGGCCCAGCGGGGGTATTCAGGTTTCCGGCCAGCCTCTTTAGGGTGCGCCTGCTAAATGCCTTGCCGTGGCGTCCTAAAGATCCGGGAGGTTCCGGCTAAGCAGACGATCACAGCGGTTTACGGCGATCACCCGATGCGGTGGCCTGGTGCTTAGCGCGACAGTGGGGTTATCCGCCGAAGACGACAGGCGGAAGGCTCCGGAAGGGAAGAAAATGAACTCCATCAAGACCAGCCAGCCCGCGACCGGCACGCAGAACTCAAGCCACCGGGCCTGGTGGTAAACACCGCCGCACAAGCGCGAAGCCGGATGCTCGCGGGCATCCGGCTTCGCGCCGTATGGGGTTCGGCCGTGGCCGGCGGGTCAGCGATCCGGCGTGCCGGTCAGACCGAGGCGGTGGGCCACGGCGGCGGCCTCCACCCGGCTGGCAACGCCAAGCTTGGCGAGGATGTTGGACACGTGCACGCCGGCGGTCTTGGGGCTGATGAACAAGACCTTGGCGATCTGGGCGTTGGAGCGGCCGGCCGCGACCTGGAACAGGACCTCGCGCTCGCGGTGGGTGAGGCCGAGGCGAGCCAGTTCGCCCGCCGGGCCCACCGCCTCCGGCCGGGTCGCCTTATCCTCGGCGGGGCCAGGCGCGCCGTCGTCCAGCGGCAGCCGGGCGCGGCGGGCCAGGGCGGCGGCCTGCTCGGCGATCGGGGCGGCGCCCAGCCCCGCGGCGATCGCGTGCGCCTCCCGGACGGCCTGCCCGGCGGCGGCGCGGTCCCCGGCGGCGAGCAGCGCCTCGGCGTATCGAAGCAGGCAGTAGCCGATCAGGTAGGGAGCACCCAAGTCCCGCCAGATGGCCAGCGCCGCCGCCCAGGGCTGCGGGGCATCTGAAGAGTCGCCCCGAGCCCGTTCGGCATCGAACAAGCAGCGGTACCCGCAGGCCTCGGGAAAGCGAGCTGACAGCCGCTCGGCGATGCTCGTCAACTCGGCTGCGGCAGCCACCGACTCCGCCAAGGGAGGCATGCGCCGGTCGCGGGCACGGATCGCTTCGTCCGCCGCCGTCCGCATGCCCAGCCACAGCAGCGGCCACGCGTGCCGGACGCTCATCGGCCCCTTACGGCCGGCCAGCGCGGCGACGAGCAGCTCACGCGCGCCGGCGAGGTCGCCTTGGCCGTGCCGGACGAGCGCCTCGTCGAAGGCTATGGGCAGCAGGGCCTGCGCATTGATGGACGCGCCCGTCTCCTTGCGGGCCTGGCGGAGCAGTTCAGCGGCGGCCGGGTAGTCGCCTCGACGTGCGGCCAGGCCGACCGCCGGCTGCAGGAGGATGACCCGGTAGATGCCTTCGCGGGCGGTGCGCAGGCTCTCGGCGGTGAGTCGCTCGGTCTCCGGCCAGCGGCCCCGCTGGAGCGCGGAGATGGCCATGTTGCCGGCCAGGAAGCTACCGAGTGTGCGTGCCCTGCCCACCCGGGCGGCGAGCGCGCGGCCCTGCGCGGCCACCTCCATGGCCTCCGCGTGCCGGCTGAGCAGCTGGAGCGCGTCGCTCAGGTTGATGTAGCCGCGCAGCGCCGAGGCCGGGAAATTCCCGCGGAGCGCGAGGTCGAGGCCGGCCCGCAGGTCGCTCAGGCCGACGTCGTCCGGGCCCAGGTACAGGCTCGCACCGCCTGCGGTGATCAGCGCGTCCGCCTCCTCCCGCAGCGCGCCGGCCGCCTGGGCGGTGGCCACCGCGCGGCGTGCCACCTCAGCCGCCTCGGCAATGTCGTCGACCCGCATTAGCGTGCTTGCCAGGGAACTGAGCAGCATCGCGCGCAGCTGGCTGGGTTTTTCCGCCGGCAGCAGCGTCAGCGCCTGGCGCAGCGCGCTGATCGCCTCGTCTTCGCGGCCGATGTCGCGCAGCACCATCGCACGGCGGTCGAGCAGCTGAGCGCGCAGGGCGCCGGTGCCGTCAGCGGGCTCAGCAGGGAGCGCCGCCATGCCCTGTTCGGAGAGGTCCAGCGCGTGGTCCAGAACGCCCGCGTAGTAGGCGGCATCGACCGCCCTGAGGTATACCTCGGCCAGGCCAGCTTCGGCGCGCTCGGCGGCGTCCGGGATCCGCGGCCAGATCTCCAGCGCCCGTTCCAGGTGGTGCAGTGACTCGGCCGGGGCGTAGCTGCCCAGCGCGTGGCTGGCCGCGATCAGCAGGGCGGGCAGCGCGCGGGGCAGGTCGTGGGCGCTGTACCAGTGATGCGCCAGTGCCGCGGGCACCGCGGCGTCGTCGGCCAGCCCGGGGTCGGCGGCGAGCGCCGCAGCGTAAGCGGCGTGTAGCCGGGCACGTTCGCCGGGCAGCATGTCCTCGTACACCGCGTCCCTGGTGAGGGCGTGCCGGAACTCATATCCCGTCCCGGCCGCGTCCACGACGAGGACATGGCCGTCTACTGCCTCGCGCAGCGCCGGGTACAGTTCAGCCTCCGCGGTTCGCGCCACTGCGGCGAGCAGTCCTTCGGCGACCCGGCGGCCGCCCGCCGAGGCGGCGCGCAGCAGGTGCTGCGCCGCCGGGCTGAGCGAGTCGGCGCGGTGCAACAGCACGTCCCGCAGCGACGGCGGCAGGCCGGCGTCGTTGCCAGGGCGGCCGGGGCGGCTGGCCACGCTGGCGAGCTCCTCAACGAGGTAGGCGTTGCCGCCGGACCGGTCGAAGATCAGGTCCGCCAGGTCCGGCTCCGGCGCCGCACCCAATATCCCGGTGAGCTGGTCGGCCACCTCGTCCCGGTCCAGGCTGCCCAACTCGATGCCGCGGGCAGACCGGACCCGCTCCCAGCCGGTCAGCAGGACACGCAGCGGGTGCCGTCGGCGCAGTTCGTCAGACCGGTAGGTGACCACTGCGAGCAGCGGCACCTCGCGTAGCGTGCGGACCAGGTAGGCGATCAGCTCGAGCGTCGACTGGTCCGCCCAGTGCAGGTCCTCGATGACCAGCAGCACCGGGCGGAGCGAGCAGAGCCGGCCGAGCAGCCCGGCAACCAGTTCCGGGAGGCTGACGGCGCTGTCGGCGCCGGCGGTGACCGCCGCCGGGCCACCAGGCGGAGCGAGTTCGGGCAGCAGCCGGGACAGGCCGCCGGCCGCCGGGCCGACCACATCGGCCAGCTCGGCAGGCGGCAGCATGCGGGACAGCGCCCGCAGCGCGCTGATGACCGGCGCGAGCGGCAGCCCTTCCGCGCCGAGCTCGACGCAGTTGCCGGTGAGCACCGCGAACCCGGCGGTCGTTGCCCGTGTGGCGAACTCCTCGGCCAGCCGCGTCTTGCCGATGCCCGCCTCACCGCCGATGAGCGCGAACACCGGGTCGCCGCCGCCCGCCACCGCCATCGCGGCATCGAGCGCCGCAAGCTCCTGGTCCCGGCCGACGAAGACCGGGCTGACGATCCCGCCGTTCATGAACAGCACGCTCTCACAGCGGCGCGGTCCGCGCGAGTCCCGGGCCATCGGCGGGACTTCTCGGCAACCATCAGCTGCTCCGTGCCATGACGGTGGCTCGCGTTCCCGCAGACGGCCCGCTGGCCCACGATCACCCAGATCCGCCGGCTAGCTCGCGGACCAAGTACGGCGCGTTGATCGTGCCCAGGCCGGTAACCAGGTCATAGCCCTCCTTGGCCGGAAAACCGTGGACGGTGCGCAGCCTGCCACCCGCGCCCTGGCGGAACGAAACCGTGTTATTCCCCGAGGTCACGTCCACGATGCCGGATGCGTGCCTGGCGGAGAGCTCATACAGCCTGGGGTTGACCAGCCCGAGCCGGTGCCCGGCCACCTGGTCGGCCAGGGCCACGATCGCGGCGAACTCCGGCGTAGCCTCGCTGGTGCCGGCGATCAGTGACCAGCCGGGCGGCAGCCCGCCGAACGAGTGGTAGGCCACCACGCTGGACGCGCTCATCGAGATGTCGGGCACGCCGCGCCGGGCGCCCGCCACGGACTTAACGCCGTCTTGGTACCCGGGGCGGCCGAAGAACTCCGACACGCCGCCGCCGCTGGCGGCCGCGTTCGGGCCCGCGTTCCCGCCGTAGTACTGGTTCACCGCAGTGTCATACGTGTCGTTCCACGCTGTCGAGGTGAACTGGCCGCCGCTCATCCTCAGCTGCGTCCCGCCCACGGCGGTCACCAGCGGGTCGCTGTCCGGCCATGACGTCACTGGCCGCCGGTAGAGCAGGCCGGCGATGGTGGGGCCAGTGGTGCCGCTGTCGCCGGAGGAGGCCAGCACGGTCACGTGGTGGGCATACGCGTCAAGGTAGGCCGCGCGCAGCGGCTCGAGCTGCCGACGGCTGGTAAACGTCTCCTCGGTGGCGTTGAAGCTCTGGCTGATCACGTCGCCGAGGCCGTGGTCAATCACGTACTTCTCGGCGGCGACGATCTGCGGAAAGCCGGTGGTGCCCTCGGTCTCGGCGACTGGCGTCTGCACGAGCAGGATGTCCGCGCCTGGCGCCAGGGCGTGCGCGTAGTCCACGTCGAGCGTGGTCTCGCCCGCCGCGGTGATCATGCCCGGGTCGCCTCCGTTGTAGGGCGGGATCTTTCCGGCCGGCGCGATGATCTTCAATGACGGCGGCGCCGGGTAGCCGAACTGCTGGTCGAAAGTGGCCAGGTCGTTCCTGATCGTCGGCGAGCCGAACGGGTCCACGATCACGATCGTCGCGCCCTTGCCGGTGATTCCCTTTTCGTACAGCGCCGGGAGGTGGTACGCGTCCCGGATCTGATCGGGGGAGTCGCAGGCGAATCCGTAGAGCTTTTCGCACTGGGCGGTCGTCGGCGGGGCGCTCAGCGGTGCGGCCAGCCGGGGCGCGGCTTGCAGGTTGAAATCCACCCGCGGCAAGGCGCCTGCCGTGCGGCCGGACGTGCCGGATGCCTGCGGGGCGGCCGGCGCCGCCGCGAGCATGGCGGCAGCCAGCGCGCTGGCGCCCGTCGTTAGCGCGGCGATCCGCGTTTTGCTCCAGGGCCTGTGCATGAGATTCATGTCTAAATGCTCGCGGCCGGCGGCCACCACAGCGATGGCGCGGCCACCCGGAACTCAGGTTCGGCCAGCCCGCCCAGGCCTGGTTCGGGTGACGCCAGCCCGCGGTCAAGATTCCAGGTAGCGCAGGACGGCGAGCACCCGCCGGTGGTAGGTATCCGACGGTGGCAATCCGAGCTTGGTGAAGATGTTGCCAACGTGCTTTTCCACGGCCCGGTCCGAGATCACCAGGCTCGCGGCGATAGCGCCGTTGGAGTGGCCCTGGGCCATCAGCGCGAGCACCTCGCGTTCCCTGGTAGTCAGGGACCGCAGGCCGTCCGTGCGGCGGCTCGCGCCAATCAGCTGGGTGACGACCTCCGGGTCCAGCGCAGTACCGCCGGCCGCCACCCGGTTCAGTGCGTCGAGGAACTCACCGACGTCGGCGACCCGGTCCTTAAGCAGGTACCCGACGCCTGCGGCGCCCCGGGGGGACGCCGTACCGAGCAGATCGGCTGTGTACCGGGTCTCGATGTACTGGGAGAACACCAGCAACGCCAGGTCGGGATGGTCGCGGCGCAGCGCGATTGCGGCGCGCAGGCCCTCGTCGGTGTAGCTGGGAGGCATGCGCACGTCCACGACGGCGATGTCCGGGCGGTGCTGCGCGATTGCGGCGCGCAGCGACTCGGCGTCACCGACAGCGGCCACGACCTCATGGCCGCAACGTGCCAGGACCTCCGTGAGGCCCGCCCTGACCAGGGCGGCATCCTCGGCGATCACGATCTGCATCGGCACTGCCTGTTCTGTGGCCTGCGGGTCACGCGTGGGAGGGAAGCTCGATGGTAATCACCGTAGGGCCACCGGGCGGACTGCTGATCGTCATCCGGCCGTCCACCGTCCGCAGCCGCTGCGCCAGGCCCGCCAGGCCGCCGCCCCGGTCGGTGCGGGCACCGCCGACGCCGTCGTCGCTGACCCGCAACCGCAGCAGGCCGGGCACGTGGAGGGCCTCCACCGTGGCGTGGCGGGCTCCACTGTGCTTGGCCACGTTGGTGAGCAACTCGGCGGCGCAGAAGTAGGCGATGGCCTCGATCGCGGCCGACGGTCGCTCCGGCAGGTCGGCCACCAGCTGCGCGGGCACCGCGCTGCGCGCGGTCAAGGTGGCCAGCGCGGTATCCAGGCCGTGGTCCAGGGCCGGCGGGTGGATGCCGCGGGCCAGGTCGCGAAGGTCGGCGATGGCCTCCTTGGTGATGCCGCGCGCGGCATCGACCAGCTCCAGGGCGCGCTGCAGGCTGGCCTGCGACTCGTTCGTCGCGCCGGCCGTGCCGTCGAGGTCCTGCCTGGCCAGGCTCAGCTTCATGGCCACGGCGATCATCTGGGCCTGCGCGCCGTCGTGCAGGTCCCGCTCGATGCGGCGCAGCCGCGCGGCTGAATCGTCCACCGCGTGCGCCCGCTTCTGCTCCAGGTCACGCACCCGCTCCGTCAGGGCCACCGGGCCGATCAGCCGCGTCATGAGCACCTGGTCCAGCCCGACGACTACCCGCGTCAGCCACGGCGCCGCGAGCAATAGCACCGCGCCGAGCGGGACAACCAGCAAGTTTCCCGCCACCACCGGCAGGGAGGCGATCGGGCGGGCCGCAGCTGCCGCGCCGGGTAGGTGCGTCTGAAGCAGGATCGCCGACCTCAGCGGATAGGTCACGCCACTAAGGCCGCCGACCCAGGTCCAGCCCGCAACCAGGTAGCCGGCCACCGCCACCGGCAGCCTGAGCACCAGGTACGCACGCGCCCGCCAGCTGGCCGCGTCCGTTATGGCGGACCGGATCCAGCCCATGATGCCGGGCTGCAGCCGAAACGGCGCTGGCGACGCGACCGGGATGCCCAGTTGCCTGTTCGCCAGGTCGCGGCTGACCGCCGCCATGCGCCGGGCGCCTGGCCAGAGCAGTGCCAGCAGCAGCGGCCCGACCACGACGGCGGAGCTCACGACGGCGAGCACGCAGGTAACGACCGTGAACGTAAAGCCGGCGATGGCCACCGGCAGGCTCACGATCACGTACTTGAACTCGGCCCAGCTCCGCCTGCGCAGCGGTTCTCGCAGCAGCCACAGCACGCCATCCATTGCCTCATTATCGGCTGACCGCGGTGGGGGCCACGCGCTAAGTCCAGGCGGGCGGGCTCGGCTGCCGGGTCGGCCAGGGTGAGGCCGGGGAAGCGGCGCAGCAGGCCTCGGCCACGTAGTCAACCTAGCTGAAGGCGCACAGCCGCCCGGCGGGCGTTCCCGGGGTCAGTTGATGTCGAACTCGTTGCCTTCGGGGTCCTTCATCCCCACCGCGTAGGCATCCACACCGTCCTGGCTCATGACCACGGTGAGCGTGGCCCCGAGATCCACCAGCCGCCTGGCCTCGGCGTCCACTCGTTCCCTGCGGGTGGCGAGCGGGACCGAACGGCCCTCGAGCACGGTACGGCCGCCGCTGACGTGGATGTCGATGTGGAGGCGGTTCTTGACCACCCTGGCCTCCTCGTCCGCGCGGAACCAGATGCGGGGGCCCTCACCGCCTGGATCGATGATGCTGTCTGCGGCGATGCCCAGGTACTCATCGGAAAGCCCGATGCTGCGCCGCCAGTCGTCCCAGGTGGCGAACCCTTCCGGGGGCGGCTCGAGCACGTACCCCAGGGCGGCAGCCCAGAAGCGGGCGAGCAGCTCGGGGTCCTTGGCGTCGATGACGAGCTGGAATGGCGTAGACATCGTGTTCCTATCAGGTCAGTGGCGATAACAGCGACCGAAATGATACGCGGGTAATGGCCCGCGATGCGGCGCACGGCTCGCTGGTTTCGGGTCGCGAGATCAGGCGGGCGGCCGCTGCAGGCTGGCCAGGTCCGGGGGCCCGGCGTCACGGGAGCGGCGGTCCGGTGGCCGCAGCACGGTCACGGCCATCGCCGTGAGGCGATGGCGTACCGGGATCACTGTCTCCTGGCTGATGCGCTCTCGCAGGAGTCCGGCCCCGTCCCCGGTTAGGCCAGCCCAGCCGGCTGTCCGCCCGCTCATGGCCAGGACGACGGCCTCGGCGGGACCGCGGACCACTGCCCCCGCTCCGGTCGTCCATCCGGTGTCGGTGGTCTCGAAGCGCAGGCCGCGCAGCCTGGTGCCGACGGCGAAGCCCGGCGAGGGCACGGTCCCCAGCAGGTTAAAGGTCACCGCGAGCCGGTCCTGCGGGATCTGCCGGGGAATCCCGAGCGGGATCCTGACGTCCAGGTCGTGCAGGATCAGGTCGGCCAGCACCGGGTCATATCCCGACCGGGGCGGGGTGGTCCTGGATTCGGCGTTGCGCCGCAGTGAGGCGATCAGGTCGGCGGTGGGCCGACGAGCGTACCACCGGGCGAGCTTCTGGTTGCCCGGCGCGAAGTCCCCGGCGCCGGCGAGCATGCAACCCAGGATCTTGAGCTGGCCGAACCGCAGGTAGGTGGCCAGGTGCGCGGCTACCTCGTGGATCGTCCACGCGTCGCAAAGGCTCTGCCGGGCCAGCTGCTGGCTGGTCAGGCCAGCGAACAGGTCCGCCATGTGGCGGCGCTCGGCCGCGATCATCTCATGGACCAGCACGCCCCATTCTCGAGCGCGGGGCGGTGCCAGCGCGCCTTGCCGCTTGCTGGCTGCCATGTGCCCGGCCGGCCCGCGACGCTGACCAAATCGCCCGTGAACTGAGCGCGTATCTCACTCGGCCTGCCAGCGCAACCGCTAGGCCGCCGCGGCAGTGAATGCTGGCGCTGGGCGGTCGATGATCAGGGCGGCTCCGGCGCGGGCATGCGGGATCGGCGGGACCGAACTGCTGTGCTGGTGCGGCCGCTGGCCGGGATTATGCTGCGGGGGCTGGCCACTCGGCCCGGAAAGGCTGAGCGGTACGCCGATCCCGGCGCACACGACCACAAGGCTGACCGCGCCGGCGACTCGGCGCCGCCGGATCTTGCGGTGGCGCGCGATCACTAGGCCGGCCAGGCCCTCGCTGGGCAGCACGTCGTCCAGCTCGCTCTCCAGCGCGATCCTCAGGCTGAACTCGTCATCAGCGTGGATGGACACAGCGGCCTCT
>JAICUO010000360.1 GCA_025935815.1 Streptosporangiaceae bacterium | reverse complement strand
GTTACTTATGCCGCGTATCGCGGCATAAGTAACGGCACTCGCGATGATCATGACGCGAGCGGCCGTCCCGCGACGTCACCGCGGCCCCGGATGCCCCCGCAGCATCGCCAGCAACAGATCGCCACGCGCCGTTGTAGTATTAGCCGCGGGTGTAGATGGCCGGTAGGTCCGTCTCAGTGTGGATCCATACGAAACCGTAAAACCAGATTGAGCGACCCGCGAGCCAGGTGGCTACGGCTAATTCTTTGGTATCGGGAACGATCGTCACCAATCCCACGCTACCGTTCGCGTCGCTCCTTGAGGCACCTGAGGTCCGCTGCGCACCCGCGGCGCTCGATTATGCGATACTTCATCTGGACCGTGCGGGTTCGTGGTCCGCTGGATGGTGACGCGAGGGAGCTCCCATGCGGGATCGGCGGGCTCTTGTGATGATGGTCGCCCTTGGCGCGCTGGCGCTGTGCCTAGCGGGCTGCGATGGCGGGCGGCCCAGCGCGACGCCGGCCGGCACGTCGGCGAGCCCTGCCGGCCGGCCCAGCGCGAGCCCGGCGAGTACGGCGGCGAGTGGGTCCGCTCTCGGCAGGTGGCTGCCGGTCCGGTCGACCGGGCAGGTGCAATTCGGCCCGGTGTCTTGCGTCCGCGGCGCCGCCGGCTGGTGCACGGCGCTCGGCATGACCCAAGGCGGCTCCACGGAGGGTGTCGCCGTCGTGGCCACCGCCAGGGCTGGCGTCTGGGGGTCGGCGAAGCAGATCCCTGGGCTGGCGGCGCTCGTGGCCTCCGCGGGCGACCACCAGATGTTCGCGGAAGTGCTTAGCTGCCCCGCGGTCGGGGACTGCGTGATGGCAGGGGAGTACAACGCCACATCCGCGCCCGCCAAGTATTTCCCTGGTGAGCTCGCCCAGGGATACCTGGCCGAGGAAGTCGGGGGAATCTGGCACAAGGCGGTCCCGGTACCCGGGCTGGCCAGGCTCAATACCGGTAAGCGCGTCCAGATCTTGTCGGTGTCATGCGCCTCACCAGGGAACTGCGCCATCACTGGTGACTATTCGCCTGGCAAGCCCGAGCCGATGGATACTGCCATGCAGGCATTCGTCGTCAGCGAAGTGGACGGCGTCTGGCAGGCGGCGACACCGGTGCCAGGGATCGAGCAGATCAACGTCGGCCAGTCCTCCGGGTCTGCGATCTCGTGCGCTGCGCCCGGCTACTGCGCGCTCGGCGGGGACTACGACGACGGTGCGAGCAACGGCCGGCCCTTCATCGCCAGCGAGGCAAACGGCACCTGGCGCGCGGCGATCCCTGCCCCCGGCAAGCCCAGCGGTTTCTATGGCACGTTCAAGGCGGTCTCTTGTCCTGAGCCGGGGGAGTGCGTGGCGGTGTGGGCCAATGCCAAGGGCAGCTACGCCTTTGCCCAGCGGGGTGCGGGGTGGTCGCCGGCCGTCGCGATCAGCGGACTTGGCGACGTAAAGGCACTGTCCTGTCCTGCCGCGGGGGAGTGTGTCGCTGCCGGGGCGACGTCTCTTTCCGACGATGGCTGGGCCGCGGTCGCCGCTGAGTCAGGGGGGCGCTGGGGCAAGGCGGTCATGGTGCCGGGCGTGAAGGCCTACTCGTACAAGGGCACGCACGCGAACTCGGCGATCACCGATATAAGCTGTCCGGCGCCCGGCTACTGCGTCGTCGGTGGCCACTTCCTCATGACGCCGTCTGGGGGCGTGGACTACTGGCGAGGCCTCGTGGCCAGCGAGACGGCCGGAACGTGGGGCACCGCCCAGGTCCTGCCAGGCCTGGCCAAGCTCGACACCAACGCCGATTCCCGGGTGTCGTACGTGGCCTGCTCGGCGGCGGCGGCCTGCGTGGCGACCGGGAGCTTTTCCCCCGCCGGTTACATCCACGACGGATTCGTCGCGGCCGAGGTGCCGGCGCGCACGTTAGGCGCGCCCGCAAGCCCCGTCAAGTGAGCATAAGGTGGACGCATGCGACGTGACATCTTCACCGACGAGCACGCGGCGTTCCGTGACATGGCGGCGTGTCCGGCCGGGCGATGAGGCCTGTGAGGACGGGGACAAGGGGCGCGTACTTGCGGGCGAGCCTGGCTGCCCTCGGCCCGGTCGTGTAGATGAGCCCGACGCCGTTGTCGGTGAGGTCGCTGACCTTGAGGACGCCCACGGGTTTGCTTCCAGGCTGGCCGTGACGTGGGCGCGGTACTGCTCGTGCTTATCGGCCGCGGGGTCATAGACCGGGGTGGTGACTGCTTCAACGAGGTCCGCTACCCGAGGCCCGAACCGTGCCGCGAGGGTTTCGAGCGCACCGGCACGGCCCCCTGGTGACAGGTCACTGGCGTGGTCCTCGACGGAGTCGCGGAGAAGACCTGGCCGGGGTCTCAGTCATGGTCAGTCGACGAGGCTCGCGCGTTCCTGGAATCCGCTCGGCGCCGGGAGGACCCGCTGTACGCCGCATACGTGCTCATACCGCCAGCTGCTCCACCGCCAGACCAAGACCGAAGCATCTGACGCGGTACTTCCGATCGTGCCTATCTGCGAGGTCGCATTGCATGACCGCGCGGCGGCGCACGACAGGCACAAGGCGGCGGCCGGGTCGGACTGGCTTTCCTCGGGCCTGGTCTTCACCACCAGAACGGGGCGGCCGGTTGAGCCGCGCAACTTCAATCGCAGCTTTACCGCCGCGTGCTCCCGGGCCGGGGTCCGGGTAATCCCAGTTCACGCGACCCGCAAGACCTGTGCCTCGCTCTTGGTGGCGCTCGACGGTCACCCGCGCGTGGCTATGCAAGTGCTCAGGCACAGCCAGATCTCGGTCACCATGAATATCTACAGCGAGGTCTCTTCGGATGCCACGCGCCGCGCGCTCAAGCGCCTCGGCAAGCGACTGGACGGCAAGTAGCGGTAGCTGTACGGCGCTGCTGTACGGCAGCAAAAAGGCCGGTCCTGAAGATCGAAACCGGCCTGTGAGCTGCGTGGACCTGAGGGGATTTGAACCCCTGACCCCCTCGATGCGAACGAGGTGCGCTACCGGACTGCGCTACAGGCCCGTCAGACCGCAGGGGCCTGGGACGCAGTTAGCCTACCAGGCTGGCGAACATGCTCGGTGCGGTTTTCCGCCCGGCCCCGGCGCGGGCGGCGACGCGACCGGGGGCTACACCTCGTGGCCGAGGCTTCTCAGCTGCTCGGCGTACTGGGCGTCCGGGGAGCCCCCGTCGGTCGGGGCGGAGATGCTGTGCGCGTAGTCGCTGTCCATGTACTCCTTTAGCGCGAGCACCTTCCCGGTGTCGGAGTCGACCTCAATGAACCAGGCGTAGTAGTTCTCATACACGTTGCCGTTGCGCAGCGCCCCCCGCGCGATTGTCTCGGCGGCGACGGTGCTGCCCTCGGCGATCATCCGCAGGACCTCGACCTTCGGGTCGCCGGCCTCGAACAGGCCCTCCCGCACTGGCTGCAGGAAGTCATCGATGATGGCCCGGCCGCGCTGGGAGGGGAAGCCGTTCGCGACGTCGTTGACGGTCCACGTCGAGTCCTCGGTGAAGCACTCGGCGATCTTCTCGAACTCCCCGGTGCTCAGCGTGTCGAAGAACCGCCGTACCACGTCTTTGGGATCCTGGGGCATCCTTGCCGCTCCTTCCGGGCGCATGCAGCGAGAACGCCTTGATGCTCCCATGCGCGCCATCCCTTGAGAACCGTGCGCGACGCGCGAAAACAGCCGGCTCGGTACGGGCGCGGCCCCAAACAGCGCGCGCTGGGGACAGCGGGTTTACCTCCGGGCGGGCCTAGTGGCAGCACGATTACGGCCGGGCGGCCGGGTACGTAATGTTCTTGTTGGCGGAGCCAGAAAGGAGTGCGCAGGTGGCAGGCGAATACGACGCGGTCGTGGTCGGTTCGGGACCGAACGGTCTGATCGGTGCCATCATGCTGGCTGAGGCGGGGCGCCGGGTGCTGCTGCTGGAGGGCGCGCCGGAGTTCGGCGGCGGGCTGCGCAGCGAGGCGCTGACCCTGGACGGCTTCACCCACGACGTCTGCGCCACGGTCTTGCCGATGGTGGGCGCCTCGGCGGCGTTCCGCGACCTTGACCTGCCGGTCGAGCTGGCCTTCCCGCAGGTGCAGGCCGCGCACCCGCTGGACGGGCAGGACGCGGTGCTGGTGCACCGGGACATCGCGCAGACCGCGGCCGGGCTGGGGTCGCGCGGTGACGCGCGCGCCTGGCGGGAGACCGTGGGCGCGACCGCGCGCGGCGACTTCCGGCTCGTCGACTCGCTGCTGTCGCCGCTTTCGGTGCCGCGCGCGCCGCTGCGCTTGGCCCGGTACGGCGCGCTCGGCTTGCTGCCGGCGACCACGCTGGCGCGGACGGTCTTTCGCGGTGAGCGGGCCCGGGCGGCCCTGGCCGGGATGTCCGCGCACGCGATGCTTGACCTGCGCACCCCGATCACCGGCGCCTACGGGCTGCTGCTGGCGGGGCTGGCGCACCAGGTGGGCTGGCCACTCGTCCGCGGGGGTTCCCAGGAGCTGGCCAACGCGCTGATCGCCCGGCTTCGTTGCGCTGGCGGCCAGGCAGTTTCCGGGCACTACGTGCGCTCAATCGCGGACTTGCCCCCGGTGCGGACCGTGCTCCTCGACATGACCCCGAGGCAAGTACTCGCCGTGTGCGGGGACCGGCTGCCGCCGCGCTACGCGCGGCGCCTGGGTGCCTACCGCTACGGGCCGGGGGTGTTCAAGCTGGACTGGGCGCTATCGGGGCCGGTTCCGTGGAAGGACCCGCAGGTCGGCCGGGCGGCCACCGTGCACGTGGGCGGGACCCTGGCGGAGATCGCGGCCGGGGAGGCCGCGGTGGCCGCCGGGCGGCATCCGGAGCGGCCGTACGTACTGGTCGTCCAGCCCTGCGTCGCCGACCCGAGCCGCGCGCCGGACGGGCGGCACGTGCTGTGGGCCTACTGTCACGTGCCGAATGGGTCCACGGTGGACATGACGAGCGCGATCGAGAACCAGATCGAGCGGTTCGCGCCGGGCTTCCGCGACCTGATCCTGGCGCGGCACAGCATGGACACGGTGGCGTACGAGAAGCACAACCCGAACCTGGTGGGCGGCGATATCGGCGGCGGTTCGGCGGCGTTGTCGCAGTTCCTGCGGCGGCCGCGATACTCGCTGACGCCCTGGCGGACGCCATTGCCGGGCGTCTACCTCTGCTCGGCGGCGACCCCGCCGGGCGCCGCGGTCCACGGCATGGGCGGCTATCACGCGGCGAAGCTGGCGCTCGCCCGCGCCTAGCGCAGCGTTCCAAAGGCAGCGTTCCCTAAGGCAGCGTTCCTAAGGGGTCGGCGTGGCGGCCGGTCGCGCCCGCGCAGTGCTGGTGGCGGACGGCCGCCCCGCGGTGGGCGCGGTCGTGGGGGTCGCGGTCACTGTGGCCCTGGTCGCCGCGGGGCGCGTCATGGTGGGGACCGGAGTGGGCGCGCCGGTTCCGGGCGACGTGGCCGGGTTGCGGGCGCCCGCGCTGGCGACGGGTGTCGGGTGCGCCGTGGGGGCGGGCACGGGGGCGCGCTGATCCCGGCTGGGCGAGGGCGTGACGGTGGCCGGATGCCGGGGCGGAGCGACTGGCTTCGTGGCGGGGACGGACTGACCGGGCGCGGCCGGCCGCTGGCCCGGGGTAAGCGCCGGGCGCGCCAGGTGAGGCGCTCCGGCCGCCACCGCGGCGAGGGCCGCCGCCACGCACAGCCCGCCGCCGACGGCCACGAGCCGACGCCGCCAGCGTAGCTTCCGGCCGCGCGCGATGATCACCGTGACGTCAAGGCCCCCGGCCTCCTCGCTCGCTCGAAGCGCGCGCTGCAATGTGTCTAGGTCGGTCATCTCCGGTCACCTCCGACCGCTGGCATGCTGACGTCCTCCGCGTCGGCCGAGACCCGGAGCTTGGCGAGCGCACGGGAACTGGTGCTCTTCACCGTCCCCGGTGAGATGCCAAGATCGCGGGCCACTGCATCCTCCGGCATGTCAAACAGGAACCGCATGACGATGATCGTGCGCTCCCGCAGCGTCAAGGTGGCGAGCGCGCCGGTTAGCCACCGGCGCAGCGCGACCTCATCGGCGATGTCGGACTCCGGGGCCGGCTCGGGCAGGTCATCGGTCGCGTACTCCTTGAGGCGGCGCCGCCACTTGTCGGCCAGGTAGTTGACGAGCACTCGCCGGGCGTACGCGAAGGCGTCCTCACGGCGTACCCGTCGCCAGGCGGCGTAGGTGCGGACCAGGGTCGCCTGCACCGCCTCCTCGGCGGTATCCCGGTCCCCGGTCAGCAGGTACGCGGCATTGCGCAGGCCGGCGCAGCTCGCCTGGGCGAACTCAGTGAACTCCGCGTCACCGTCAGCCAACGTAACCCTCTCTCGCCTGTTCCCCGTGCGTGCATATACGGCCGAGCCCCCCGGAAGGTTGCGACCACGACGGCACAACTTTCTCGGCGGCTGGCCGTATTTCCCGCCAACGAACCACACCCTCATTCGGGAGAAGCACATGCAGTCAAGCAGCAGCCGCCCGCGGGTCAAGCGAGCCTGGGTGATCGCCGGCGTGACGGGGCTAGCCCTCCTCGGCGGCGGGACCGTCGCGATCGCGGCGACCGGGCAGGCCCACGAGGCGCCGACGGCGAACGTCGGCGTGGCCACGCCGACCCCGTCGCCCTCGAGGTCGGGGGGGCCCAGCGCGACGCCGACGCCGGTCCCGTCGCGCACCAGTTCCGCGTCGCCCGTGCCGGTGCCCAGCACGACGGCGAGCCCGGTGCCCAGCGCGACGGCGCGGCCGGTGCCGGAGCCGACGGGCGCCACTGAGCCTCCCGGCGACCCCGACGCGGGTAACGAGGACGACGCGACGCCGGTCCCCGAGCCCACGCGCGTGGCTCCGATGCCGACGGCGTCGGCCAGGCCGGTTCCGGCGCCGACGGCACGTCCGACGCCGCGGCCGACAACGACTCGCCGCTAGCGGCGTCCGGCGGGTGCCGGTCGCGGCACCCGCCGGTTTCAGCGGCCGGGCTACTACATCCCGCCTCCTGATCGGGCGCTCGCCACAATGACCCCAGGCGACTAGGGGGTTATCGTCAGGTTCGGGCGAGGTGGGAGGAGCGCAGCGACGATGGCGGACACGGGCGAGGTAGGCGCGGGCGGCACGGCGGCATCGGGGCCGGTCGGCTTCGTGGGCGTCGGGAACATGGGCGGGCGGATGGCCCGGCGGCTGATAGCGGCCGGGCACGACGTGCTCGCCGTCGACGCGAGCGCGGCCCGCGTCGCCGAATGCGGGGCGCGGCCGGCCGGGTCGCTGGCCGAGCTGGCGGCGGAATGCGACGTGCTCATGCTGTCACTGCCCGACAGCTCAGTGATCGAGCAGGTCATCCGGGGCGGCGATGGCCTCGCGGCGGCGGCGCGGACCGGGCAGGTCATCGTGGATTTGTCCACCGCCGATCCGCAGTCCACGATGCGGCTGCACGACGACCTCGCCGCGCGGGGCGTGCAGTTCCTCGACGCGGGCATCTCGGGTGGCGCGGCCGCCGCCGACAAGGGCACCCTGACGCTGATGGTCGGCGGCGACGCCGGCGCCCTCGCGCGCGTGCGACCGCTGCTGGACGCCTTCTCCGCGCACGTGCACCACATGGGCGCCACCGGCGCGGGCCACGTCACGAAGGTCTTGAATAATTTCCTCAACGGAGTCACGCTCGCCGCGACGGCCGAGGTCATGGTCGCGGGGAAGAAGGCGGGCCTCGACCTGGCGCAGCTCTTGGAGGTCATCAATACCTCCAGCGGCGTTAGCTTCGCCTCGCTCAACCGGTTCCCGCGCATCATCACCGGCGATTACCTCGAAGGCGGGCTGACCGGCAAGCTGATGGCCAAGGACGTGCGGCTCTACGTTGACCTGGTCGCCGGGCTTGGCATGCCAACGCTGGTCGGGCCGGGGACCCTCTCGGCGTTCGAGGTGTCCAACGCGCTCGGCTACGGCGACGTGATCAGCAACCGCGTGGTCGACGCCTTCGGCGACCTGGCCGGCG
>JAICUO010000974.1 GCA_025935815.1 Streptosporangiaceae bacterium | reverse complement strand
TTTGTTCGCCAGCCCGGCGGCATGGGATCAGGCAGCGCTGCACGCGCCGGGATCCAGAGGGCACTGGCGGAAGGCAGCGACATCTATACCCTGGCGCTCGGCTGGGAAACCAGCGTTGATCCGGTCAGTACCTGGGATCCGGGCTTTCCCTACGGGAGCACACGCGGGGTGGCCGCGATGAAGGCCGGGCTGGCCGATCATCATTTCCAGTATCTGATTATCGACGGTTACTATACCAAAGCGCTGAGGAGTGAATTACAGCAGGTGGCGCAAGCGGCCACCTATCGCCAGGTGTGCGCTCATGGGGATGCACTCAGCGGCGGTGCCACCGTGCTGACCCAGGTGTATGCCCTCAACACCGGTCAGCCGCTGGGCGCCGACCGTAAGCACGCGCCCTGTTCCGTGAACTATGTGCTGCGTGCTACGCCCCGCCTGAGCGCGGGGCGCAGCGTGCCGGAAGAGCGCCCCGCCGGGACCACGCTGGCGGGGCGGAGGAATCGTACTAGCCGCCGCAGGACCTTTGTACGGGGTTCTACCGCAGTCGTGAACCCCCCGGCTGTGATATACTACTCCTATCGCCTGGGCCGCCGCCGGCCCTTCTGAGCGCGGCGTGGAGAACCCGTGGCCTGCCGCGACCCCTTGGTCCCGGATTCGTCCGCGCCCTGCGCATCCGCCAGTTACCCGGAGCCGTTTATGCCCACCCCACCCAGCGCCGTCTACACCGTCCTCCAGGCCGCCCTCGCCGACCCCGCCCCCCCGGACGCCGGGCCCGTCGCCGCTGTCGCCACGCCGCCGGCGCCCCTCGTGACCCTCTTATCCCCGCTCGTCACTGCCGCCGGAGGCCATCTCCTCCCCACCCCCGCCGCCGCGCCGTGCGCGGTGTTCCCTACCACTCCGGCCGCCGTGCGCGCCGCCGTCGCCCTCCAACGCGCCCTCCAGGGGGCCGCCGCGCCCCCCCGCCCCGGCCTGCCGGTGCGCCTGGCCCTGCATCGCGGCCCGCTGGCGATCTCGGACGGCTCCCCGGACGGCCCCACGCTCGACCGCCTGGCTCACCTACTCGCGACCGGCCACGGCGGCCAGATCTTGCTGTCCCAGGCGGTCACCCTGGACCTGGCCCTGACCCCGCCCGCCGGGGTGTTCTTGCGCGATCTCGGTCGCCATCGCCTGGCCGACCTGGCCCTCCCCGAACGCGTCGCCCAGGTCACGGTGCCGGACCTGCCCGCCGACTTTCCGCCGCTGCGCTCGCTCGACGCCTTCCGCCACAATCTGCCCGTCCACCCGACCAGCTTTGTCGGCCGGAGCACCGAACTGGCCACGGTGCGCCTGCGCCTGGCGGACGCCGCCACGGGCGGCCCGCGGCTGCTGACCCTGATTGGCCCCGGCGGCACCGGCAAGACGCGCCTGGCCCTGCATGCCGCCGCCGCCCACCTCGCTCAGTTCGCCGACGGCGTCCAGCTGGTCGAGTTGGCTCCCCTGGCCGACCCGGCCCTGCTGCCCCAGGCCGTGGCCGCCGTGCTGGGCGTACGCGAAGAACCCGCGCGTCCCCTGCTGGCGACCCTGACCACCGCCCTGCAGGCCCGCCACCTGCTGCTCCTGCTCGACAACTGCGAGCACCTGATCTCGGCCGCCGCCGAGCTGGCCGCAGCCCTGTTGTCGGCCTGCCCGCGGCTGGTCATCCTGGCCAGCAGCCGCGAAGCGCTCGGCCTCCCCGGCGAGAGCGTGTTCCGCGTGCCACCGCTGGCCCTGCCCGATCCCCGGACGCCCGCCGAGGCCGGGCGCGACTCGGCAGCCGGGCGGCTCTTCCTCGACCGCGCC
>JAICUO010000532.1 GCA_025935815.1 Streptosporangiaceae bacterium | reverse complement strand
TCGGTTATGCCGCGTATCGCGGCATAACCGACGGCACTCGGCCCGGAAGGCACCGGCTCCTGGGTTGAGGTTGAGGCGACGGCAGCGCGGCCAGCTGCCGTATCTCGGGATCTCGTCCGCTGAGTGAGCTCACGGCCCGACGATAGGCGGTTGGGCTGGCCGCGGGCTTGAGTCAACCGACAGAACTCGCGCTCTCGCGGTCAGCCGGCTCAAGCGCCGCGCCCTTCGCGGCGGTAGGTTCGCCTGATGGACGGCGATCCTCGCCGTCCACGGCTGATATCAGGCAGGAGGGCACGCTATGGACAAGGCGGACCTTGGCGGGCGGGCGGACCTTGGCGGGCGGGTGGCCGTCGTCACCGGCGCGAGCCGCGGGATCGGGCTGGCGGTGACCCGCGCGCTGGCGGCACGCGGGGCGCAGGTGACGGCGGGCGCGCGGCGCTCCTCCGCTGAGCTGGACGCGCTCGCCGCGGACGCGCCCGTGCGGGTGGTCGCGGCGGACCTCGCCGATGCCGCCGCCCCCGCCGCGCTGGTGGCCGCGGCCGGGGGCACCGTTGACATCCTGGTCAACAACGTCGGCCTGGCGACGCCGCGCACCGGCGGGTTCCTGTCGATCACCGACGAGGACTGGCAGCGATCGCTGACCCTCAACCTCATGGCGGCCATCCGGGCGACCCGCGCGGCGCTGCCCGGCATGCTCGCGGCCGGCGCGGGCGTGATCGTGAGCGTCTGCTCGGTCAACTCGGTGCTGTCAGATCCCCTGGTGCTGGACTACAGCGCCGCCAAGGCCGCGCTGGCCAGCTTCTCCAAGGCCCTGTCCAAGGAGGTCGGCCCGCACGGCATCCGGGTGAACACGGTCAGCCCGGGCCCGGTCGCCACCGACTTGTGGCTGGGGGAGCACGGAGTCGCGGCCACCGTCGGGACGGCCACCGGAGCGCGCCCGCAGGACGTGGCGGCGGGCGCGGCCAGCGAAATGGCGACGGGCCGGTTCACCCGTCCCGATGAGGTCGCCGCCCTGGTGGTGATGCTGGCCAGCGACGAGGCGGCGAACATCACCGGAGCCGACTTCCGCATCGATGGCGGCCTGGTCCCCACCTGGTGATGCCGTGCCTTCAGGCAATGCCGTGCCTTCCGTGATGCCGTGCCTTCCCGGGACGCGGATGACAGGGGCGGCTGGCAATGGCGGCCAGTGCGGCCGCGGCCGCGAGTTGCCGTCGCGAGAGTCCGCGGCGGGGCCCTACGCTATGGAGCGTGAGCCGCACGAGTACGCGCCATTCCCGCCGGCCAGCGCGCGCCCTCGCCCTCGCGGCGCTGGCCGTGATCCTCGCCGCCGGCCCGCTGGCCGGCTGCACCCTTGCCGGGCCGCGCGCCGGAATGGCCGCCGCCCACCCCAAGGGCGGTGCCAGCGCCCATAGTGCCGCGGCGGGGCGCGGCCGGCCGGGCACCGGGCTGGCGGGTAATGGGGCGGCGGGTAATGCGACGGCGCTGCCGCTGCCCGGGGGGCCGGCGTTTCGCGGTGAGGGGACCTGGCGCCCGGTCGGGCGCCGGGTGCACGGGGCGCCCGCCGTGTATGAGGCCGAGGTCATCCCGCCCGGCGGAAGCCAGCGGGCGGGCATCGCGTGGATGGATACCCGGCTGCTGGCGGCGCGGCTGTACTCGGGGTCGGAAAGCCCCGGCGGCACGGGGTGGCACTACAGCGCGCCCGTCGCCTCCGCCCAGGCGGTGACGCTGGTGGCGGCGTTCAATGGCGGCTTCCAGATGAAGGACGCCCGCGGGGGGTACTTCGCCGAGGGCCGCAACCCCTATCCGCTGGCGCGCGGCGCGGCGTCCCTGGTCTTCTACGCCAGCGGCGCCGTCACCGTCGGCACGTGGGGCGCCGACGTGCGGCAGGTTCGCGGCGTGGTCGCCGTCCGGCAGAACCTCACCCTCCTGGTCTCCGGCGGCCGGCCGACAGCGGCGGCCCGCGGGGACTGGCACCACTGGGGGAACACCTGCGGCGTGACCTCATGCGCGGCCTGGGTGCCGGAGGTGGAGCACCAGTGGCGATCGGGCGTCGGCGTCACCGCCAGCGGCGCGCTGGTGTACGCGCTCGGCCCGGGCCTGGCCCCGCTCCAGCTCGCCTGGCTGCTCGCCCGGGCCGGGGCCCTCCGCGGCATGGAGCTGGACATCAACCCGGAGTGGCCGGTCTTCGCCGCCTACGGGCCGGCCGCCGCCGCAGGCCGGGCGACGCCCGTCAACGGCCGCAGGCTGCTGGCCACCGTGCAGGGGCCGGGCACGTTCTTCGAGCGCCAGTGGGCACGGGACTTCATCACCATGTCCGCCCGCTGAACTCCGGCGATGCCCGCCCGCCGGGGCGGAGGGGGAAATCCCTGCGGGGGCACGCGTCGTTCGGGCGATTAATTCATGGCGATCATGCACGGAAAGTCGCACACTGGTCATTGTGGGTACAGGGCGGCTTTTTCCTGGTTTGTCGTTTCCGTGGGCTCACAGGGCCGGAACTGGCCCGGCCGGGCGCGCGGCCGCCGGGCAAGACGGCGCGGGACAGGAAGACGGTGCCGGACAGGAAGACGGTGCCGGACAGGAAGACGGCGCGGGACAGGAAGACGGCGCCGGACAGGAAGACGGTGCCGGACGAGACGCTGACGAGATCACCGCGGAGCTCACCGCGAACTACTGGAATGCCTATACCGAGCGGATGGGCTCGGTCGGGTTCCGGGACGTGGCACGGCGCTTCCCGGGCCTGGTCGGGCAGGCGGTGCGGCTGGGGTGGGCGGCCAGCCCGCGCGACACGGTTGCGACCGTCGCGCTGAACCTGGCGTCGGGGGTGTTCGCGGGGTACGCGCTGTTCGCCACGACCGGGGTGCTGGGGGCACTGTTCGCGGGCGGGCCGACCCCGCAGCGGGTCCGGGCCGCGCTGCCGTCGCTGATCCTGGTCGCGGTCTCCTCAGCGGCGCGCTCTGCCCTGCAAAGCGCGGCCGGCTGGGCGCAGGGGCGGCTGGAGCCGCAGGTGGACCGGGAGGTCGAGATACGGCTGGTCGGGCTGACCACCAGCGTGGAGCTGGCCGCCTTCGACGATTCCGACTTCCATGACGGGCTCGAGCGCGCCCGCAACCGGGGGATGAACTCGGCGTCGCAAGTCGTCAACAACGTGATCAACTGCCTGACCAACACCACGGGCCTGGTGTCGGCCGCGATCGTGATCGGCGTGCTGCAGCCGGTCCTGCTCGCGGTCTTGATGGCCGCGCAGGCGCCGGGAGCGTGGGCGGCGGTGCGGGCGGCGCGGATCCGGTACCTGACCCGGTTCGCGCTGATCGACAGCTACCGGCGCAAGTGGATCTTGTCCCACCTGATGGTCGACCGGGACACCGCCGCCGAGCTGCGCTCCTTCACCATGCGCACGTTCTTGCTGGACCGGCTGTCGCGGCTGGCCGCCTACGCACGCGACGCCGAGATGAAGGCGGCCGGCCGCCAGGCGGCCACCCGGGTGACCGCCTCGGTGATAGGCGGGATCGCCACCGCCGGGGTCTACGCGGCGCTCGGCGGGATGCTGGTGGGGGGCTGGCTCCCGCTGTCGGTGGCGGGCACCGCCGTGCTGGCGATCCGGCAGGCCGGCGCGTCGCTGAGCCAGCTGCTGTACGCGGTGAACCAGTGCTACGAGGAGGGGCTGTACTTCTCGGACTACGTGAGCTTCTGCGAGGACGCGCAGAGCCGGGTGCGGCCGGCGGGGCAGGCCCCGATGCCCCGCGGGTTCGACCGGGTCGAGGCGTCCGGGGTGTCGTTCTCCTACCCGGCGGCGGACGCGCTGGCCCTCGACGACGTGAGCGTCGAGATCGGGCGCGGGGAGATCGTCGCGCTCGTGGGGGAGAACGGGTCGGGCAAGACGACCCTGGCGAAGATCCTGGCCGGCCTCTACCGGCCGTCGGCGGGGTCAGTGACCTGGGATGGCGTGCCGATCTTCGACGTGGACGCCGAGCCGCTGCGGGAGCAGGTCGCGGTGATCGCCCAGGACCACGCCAACTGGCCGCTGTCGGTGCGGCACAACATCACCATGGGCCGCGCCCTGGACACCGGGCTGCTGTCGTTCGCGGTATCGTCGTCGGGCGCGGACGTGGTCGTCGATGGGCTCGCCCGCGGGCTCGACACGCTGCTGGCGCGGCAGTTCAAGGGCGGCGCGGAGCTGTCCGGCGGGCAGTGGCAGCGGATCGCCGCCGCGCGGGCGTTCTACCGGACCGCGCCGCTGCTGATCATGGACGAGCCGACCGCCGCGCTGGACGCCCGCGCCGAGTACGCGCTGTTCTCATCCCTGCGCATGCACGCGGCGACCCGGTCGGTGGTGATCATCACCCACCGGCTGGCGTCGGTCCGCCAGGCCGACCGGATTTACGTGCTGGCCCACGGGAAGGTGGTCGAATCCGGCCGTCACCCGGAGCTAATGGCGCTCGGCGGCCAGTACGCCGAGCTTTATGGCCTGCAGGCGTCCCAGTACGAGCCATGAGCGGGTACGCAACCTTTTAACCTTTACCCGGCCTAACGATGATTCTAGGCGCCTTTCGGAGCATCTCAGATGGCGCGGGAACTACTTGCCGCCTCACGCGCACCTGGGGGGCTCCCTTGATCATGATTTGCGTCGGCATTGGTTACTTCCTGTTTATTAAATTGCGGTACCGGCTTGCGGGTCGCGCCGCTTTCGCGGGTCGGCATTGGTATAACGGCCTATATCGCGGGTAGATATAAGTCGCCGAACCCCTCACTCGGAGCTATGGAATGGTGGAGGAACACGGGCAGTCCGGGGTGATTGCCTGCCCGGTGCATCCGGACAATCCACGGATACAGCAGGTTTCTGTCCTGTACGCGGCGCGGGGTCCGCGGCTGCTGCGCCCGGTCCCGGTCCTGACCGCCGCGACCCGGCTCGCCTGGACGGGCACGGCCTGCGGCGCGCTCGGCGCGGCGGCGATCTTGACCGGTGCCGCGATCGGCGGGGGAGCGGTCGGCCCGTCGCTGATCGCGGGGGCGATCTGCCTCGCGTACGCGCTGGCCTTCTACGGGTGGGCGGCGGCCCGCCGGGCCCGGCTGCGCCTGATCGAGCGGGGCAGGCCCGAGGCCATGGCCGTGTGGCAGGCGGCCTGGTATTGCGACCTGTGCGACGGGGTCTTCTTCCGGCCCGGCACCTTCGGCCATTGCGCCATGGGCGAAGGCGCCGGGGGCCTGTTGATAGGCGACGACGTGGTCCTTACCCTGGCCGCCTTCCATCGCCTGGTGTGGCAGGCGGCCGGCTACGGCAGGCCACTGGGGCGACTGGTCGGCTAACCGCTTTCGCCGGTCATCGCGGATAGCCGGTATTCCGGGATAATGGCTGCGTGAGCGCGCACATGCTTGAGGCCTCCCCGGCCACGACAGTGAACGTATTCGACCCCGGCCACCAGCCGGCGCTGGCGGTTGACCCCGGCGACACCGTTGTCGTGTCGTCACTGGACGCGGCCGGGTACCTGGAGCCCATGC
>JAICUO010000980.1 GCA_025935815.1 Streptosporangiaceae bacterium | reverse complement strand
AATCCGGCTTGCCAAAACGGAGGGACTCTCCGTATAGTCAGAACCGGAGACCTCCTCCGAATCTTCCCTCATCATATCGGGGTGATAGTACCGTGAACACCTCCGCGCGGAGCTCTGTCGTCGGGACAGGCAAGGCCGGAAGGCCTGGCATAGCGCTCGCTATCATGCTCGGCGCTCAGCTGATGATCATCCTTGACGCGACCGTGGTCAATATCGCGCTGCCGCATATCCAGTCGGGACTGCACTTCTCGTCTACCAGCCTGGCCTGGGTGCTGAACGGCTACACGCTGACGTTCGGCGGGCTGCTGCTGCTCGGCGGCCGGATGGGCGACATCCTGGGCCGCCGCCGGATGTTCCAGGCCGGCATCGTCATCTTTACCCTCGCCTCGCTGGCCGGCGGCCTGGCCAGCTCGGCCGGGCTGCTGCTGGCCGCCCGGGCCGTCCAGGGCGTCGGCGGCGCGCTCGCCTCGCCCGCCGTCCTCGCGCTGGTGGTGAGCGGGTTCCCGGAAGGGCGCGAGCGCACCCGGGCGCTGGCCCTGTACGCCGGCGTGGTGACCGGGGGCGGGTCCCTCGGCCTCGTCCTCGGCGGGCTGCTGACCGAGTGGCTGTCCTGGCGCTGGGTGCTGTTCATCAACGTGCCGATCGGCATCGCCGTGCTGCTGGCGACCCCCCTGTTCGTGGCCGAGACGCCCCGGCTGCCGGGCCGCTTCGACCTGGCGGGCGCGGTCACCTCCACGGCCGGGGTCGCGGCCCTGGTCTACGGCTTCATCCGCGCCGCCGGCGACGGGTGGGGAGACCACCTCGGCTGGCTCGCGTTCGGACTGTCCGCCGTCTTGCTGGTGACGTTCCTGGTGACTGAGGCGCGCGCGCCGCAGCCGATCACGCCGCTGCGGCTGTTCGCCGACGCCAGCCGGTCCGCCTCCTACGCGGCGCGGTTGCTGGTGGTGGCGGGCATGTTCGGCATGTTCTACTTCGTGACGCTGCTCCTGCAGGAACTGCTGGGGTTCAGCCCGCTGCGCGCGGGCGTGGCGTTCCTGCCGCTGACGCTCGGGCTGTTCGGCGTCTCCCGGCTCGCGCCGCGGCTGATCCCGGCCCTCGGGCTCAAGCGGCTGATGATCGTCGGGATGGTGCCGATGATCGGCGGGATGGCCTGGCTGTGGCGCGTGTCGCCGGGGACCACGTACTGGACGGGCGTCTTCCCGCCGATGATGCTGTTCGGGATCGGCGGCGGCCTCTCGTTCGTGCCGCTGACGTCGGCGTCGCTGGTTGGCGTGCGGCCGGAGGACTCCGGTGCCGCCTCCAGCATGGTCAACGTGATGCAGCAGGTCGGCGGGTCACTGGGGCTGGCGGTGCTGGTCGCGGTGTTCGGCACCGTGAGCCGCGGCGCGATCGCGCACCCGTCGCCGGCGGTGGCGGGCCTGCCGGTCCTCGCCCGCCAGCACTTCGCGCTGGCGCACGGGATGTCCGCCGCGTTCGGCATCGCCGCCATCTTCGACGTGGTGACACTGCTGCTGGCCATCACGCTGTTCCGCAGCCCGGCCCGGCCGGCGCCCGCCGCGCCCGCCGTGGCCCGCCGGCCGGTCAGCGTCCCCGATATCGCTGAGGCGGGCGACCCGGACTGATGCCGGGACGGCCGCTCGCGTCATGATCATCGCGAGTGCCGTGAGTTTTTGAGCGGGAGGCGGGCAAAATCACCGCCCTACCGGCGGGGCGGGGGGGGTTGGGCGGGCCCCCCCGCCGGGGAATAGGGGTTTGCGCCCAGTTTT
>JAICUO010000320.1 GCA_025935815.1 Streptosporangiaceae bacterium | reverse complement strand
TACGACCCGCGCGCCAAGATCGTCAAGGCCACCTGCGATGAGATCCTGGACAAGATCGGCGGCGACGACTAGCTGCTGCACCTCGCGACCGAGCTGGAGGCGCACGCGCTGTCGGATGACTACTTCATCTCGCGCAAGCTCTACCCGAACGTCGACTTCTACACCGGGCTGATCTACCGCGCGATGGGCTTCCCGACCGAGATGTTCACCGTCTTGTTCGCGATCGGCCGGCTGCCCGGCTGGCTGGCGCACTACAAGGAGATGCTGCACGACCCGGCCACCAAGATCGGCCGCCCGCGCCAGGTCTACACCGGCCCCGCCGAGCGCGCTTACGTCCCCATCGAGGCTAGGTAAGGGCCAGCGGTACCGCGCGGAGCGTCAGTGCTCGGCCTGGTAGT
Organism: Streptosporangiaceae bacterium; assembly: GCA_025935815.1. Lineage (GTDB taxonomy): Bacteria > Actinomycetota > Actinomycetes > Streptosporangiales > Streptosporangiaceae > Trebonia. The sequence goes on along the minus strand of JAICUO010000320.1, from coordinate 8,669 downwards.
GGCGGGCCAGGATGTCGTCGCCCCAGTCGTTGTCGGGGTCACGCCAGACCGAGTGGACGTGCTTGCCGCCGGATTGGGTGTTGTCATGCTCGATGAGCAGGCCGGGTGCCTGGATCCGGTAGTAGTGCCGCTCCCCGGCGCCCACCCCGCCCGCCCACGCGAATGAGATGCTCGTGTCGGCGGCCGCCTTGGCCTTCCGCAGCGCCGAGGCGCCGACGTCGTCGGGCAGCCGCCCGGCGAAGCCGGCGATCACCGCCATCAGGTAGTCCATCTGGCCGCGCGACAGCACCGACCCGACGATGCCCTTGGGCCCGGACCGGATGTAGCTGAGGATCTCGCGCTCCCGGTCGTCGATGCGGTAGTCCGGCTCGGGCTCGAAGACGTGGTCCGGCAGCTCTCGCGCGCCAATGCGGGGCACCAGCCGGGTGGCGAAGTCCGGCGGCGGCCGGTGGTAGATGATCGCGTCCGCCCGCTGCGCGGGCGTCAGCAGCCCGAGGAACCGGTACCCGGCCTCCTCGTCGTCAGCGAGCGGGCTGAGCGTCCCGTAGGACGCCGGGACGCTGCCCAGCATGCACGGCGTCCCCGACACGCGAGTGCCCGCGACGGTGAAGTTGAGCGACACGTGATGCCCGGCCAGCTGCCAGCCCCAGGGCCGGGCGCTGTCCGGCGCCCAGCTCCCCGGCTCGCCGAACACGCGGAAGCAGTAGCGCTCCGGGTCAAACACGTGCGTGATCGCCGGCGCGGAGACCTGCATCAAGGCCCGGCGCACGTGCTCCATCGCCATGATCGAGACGACCTTCGCATACCCCGGCATCGACGTCGACGCCACGATCAGCTCGTGGGCAAGCTTTCGCTGCGCGTCGTCCAGGGCGCTCAGCGGCAGCCCCGGCCGCGCGGCCACCGGGAGGTACGTCCATTCCCGCCGGGTCCCGTCAAGATCGAAATCACCCTGCCCAACGGCCAGTTGCTTCGCGTCCATGGCCCCCACGAACGCGGCGGCGGCGGAGGCCATGCGGGCGGCGGTGCGCGGGGCGTCATACATCGAGTCCACAACAGGCCTTTGTACGCCGTGTTGTCGGCACTCCGCTAGCCCGGATAGCGTGACTGCGTGATTGAGGAGCCGAGGGCGGGGACGGCCCCAGCCGCCGAGGAGGCCGCTGAGGCGGACCAGGCGGCGCTGGCCGCGCGGGCCGATGGCGAGGCTGCGGACCAGGCCGGGGACGAGCCGGGGGACGAGCCGGGGGACGAGCCGGCCAGCGAGGCTGAGAAGTCCCCCTGGGACGATCCACGGCTCCCGTGGAGCGGCAAGCCCGGGAAGGCGGACATCGCCTGCTGGGCCGCCATCGTGCTGTCGGGGCTGTACTACCTGGCGATCCTGCCGTTCCGGGCGAGCCTGATCGGAACGCACCCCGTCATCTCGGAACTGCTGAACGGGTCTACCGAGGCGATCGTGGCGGCGGCGGCGTTCGCGCGGGTGGGCCACGGGTCGCTGGCGATCGCGGTGCTCGCCGCCATCCCGGGGCTGATGAAGTTCGACCTCATCTACTGGTGGGCCGGGCGCCTGTGGGGCGAGAAGATCATCTTGCTGATGTTCCCGCGCAGCAAGCACGGGCCGCGGTACATGCAGCGCGTGCACAAGTGGGGCCGTCGCTTCACCTGGCCGGCCGTGATCGTCAGCCCCTTCGTGCCCATCCCCAACGCGATCATCTACCTCGTCGCCGGCTGGGCCGGGATGAGCCTGATCACCTTCCTGATCCTCGACGTGATCGGCACGGCACTGTGGGTGGGGCTGCTGGCCGCCCTTGGGTACGCGCTCGGTCCCCACGCGGTGGCCGTCGCGCAGACAATCTCCAAATATGGACTCTGGTTCACAATTGCCCTCGTTGTTTTTGTGATAGGGCGACAAGTTTGGACGTCTCAGCGCAAGCGTTAGCTGCACGTTACGAATGAACGTGCATTTGGCCTTGCAGGTGCATGCGCGATCCGGCAGGATGAGTCTTGCGTGAATCACCCGGATCACGCCAAGAGCTCCTCGGGGTCGCGATGAGCCTGAACCAGGCAGTGGACCTGCCCACCCGGAAACGGGTGGCGCTGGCCATGCACGAGCCGCTAGACATAACGGCGCGCCTTACCCCCGTAAGGCGCAGGCCGCGGGTCGTGCGGATGCCTGCCGACTGGTGGGACTCCCCGGCGGCGATCGGGTGTCCCCTCACCCGCGGTCCGCAGTCGGCCCGGGCCGCCCGCCGCCTCACCCGCAACACCCTGCGCGACTGGGGCCTGGGGTCGCTTGCCGAGGACGCGGAGACGATCGTGGGAGAGTTCGTCGCCAACGCCGTCACGCACGCCGCGGACGTCGCCGCCGAGGGCCGCCGGGTCGGCGCCGACAACCTGGGGCTGCGCCTGCTGCGCCGCACCGGCGAAGTCATCTGCGCCGTTCTGGACCCCAGCGACGTGGCCCCGGTGCTCAAGACGACCGGCAGCATCGAGGAATCCGGGCGCGGACTGCAAATGGTCGACGCGCTCAGCGACGTGTGGGGATGGAGTCCAGTCGCCGGACGCGGGAAGGCCGTCTGGGCGATCTTGTTCTGCGCCTGAGTCGGGCAGCGCGACGGCCGACGCCGCCGCGCGACAGACATGGCCGGGGGACGAGCGTCGCTCCGCTTGAGCCGCCATGGGGAGGGGCGTGGCGGGTCAGGCGGGGCGGCTTATTTTTTGGGGGGTACCCGCCAACCCCCCGGCGTCGTCACGATTCCGGGTGCAGGCTCATCGGGCCGTACTCGGCCCGCTCGTCGTCGAGGAGCGTCACCTGGTCCACGCCGGCGTCGAGCAGGGCTCGCCAATTCTCGCCGAGCCAGCTCTCCGCATCCCCCTGGTTGGCGAAGATCGCCTCCTGCAGGCCCCCGGCGCCAACCACGGCGCCATCGGTCTTCTCGTACCGCCACGTCCACGGCATAGTCCAGCGTCCTCCATCAGCGTTGCGCGTTCGGTGTGCATCCCCCAGAAAGCACGGCTAGAGCTTGTCACCGGGCTTGAGGCGGGGGGCGGGCATCCGCCAGCGGCGGATCTGCAAGGCGCGCATGACCGCGTACATGGTCATGCCGTTCAAGGACACGCCGGGCAGGCGCTCGGCGGCCAGCTTGCGCAGCGCCCGGCGGATGAGGAACCCGTCCACGAGGATGACCGCAATCATCGCCATGACCAGGTAGGACACCGCGGAGTTGAGCGCCTTGTTGCGAGATAGCAGCGCGACCAGCAACACGATCAGCAGGTACATGTAGAACTCGCTCGGCCGCCGGTGCGCGTCAACGTAGTCACGCGCCAGCTTGCGGACCGGCCCCCGGTCGCGAGGACCGAGCGCCCACTCCTCGCCGCGCTTCATCGCGTCCATCCGCTTCGCCCGGTCGCCGCGATCCTGGGCCTTGTCCTGAGCGGTGCGCGGGCCGGCTGACCGGCTGGCGCCGGTCTTGGTGCCGGTGATGGGCTGGTACCGGTTGCGCTCGGCCTCGCTGCGCTTGGGCGTCGGCCGGCCCTTCTTCGCCTCGGCGACCCCGCGTTCCTTAGGGGCACCAGGCTCCCGGGGGGCAGAGCGCTCTTTGGCTGTCTCGTCGGCCGAGGCGCCCGGGCCTTGCGCGTCCCGGGAGTCCTGGGCCGTGCCGTCGGTCGCCCCGGCGCTGCTGCGTCGGAACACGGGCCTAGCTTAAAGCCTGTTATGGGTGGTGGTGCTAGTCACGGGGCAGGGAACCTGCAGCGGGCGCTGGGCGTTACCTCAGCATTGGCAGCAAGTCTGTTATGGACAGCCGCGCGGATGGAAGATAAGTAGTAAGCACGCCTGGTACCGCGTAGGGTGGATTGCGATTAGCAGGCGGCAAACCGCTGCCGGCCTGGCGGCGCCGTGCCGCCCCGGGGCGGCGCACAGGGTGAACGAAGGGGACGGCCGCGTCTATGAGCGTGATGAAGCGAGTCTCGCTGATCTTCCGGGCCAAGGCTAACAAGGCGTTGGACAAGATGGAGGATCCGCGCGAGACCCTTGACTACTCGTACCAGCAGCAAGTGGAGATGCTGACCCGGGTACGGCGCGGGGTCGCGGACGTGGCCACCTCCCGCAAGCGGGTCGAGCTCCAGATGAACCAGTTGCAGAAGCAAGTGCAGACCAAGGAGAACCAGGCCCGCACCGCGCTTGGGCAGGGGCGTGAGGATTTGGCGCGCGCCGCGCTGGAGCAGAAGGCCGGCGTGGTCGGTCAGCTGTCCAGCTTGCAGGACCAGTACCGCGGGCTGCAGGACCAGGAAGAGAAGCTGACGCTGGCCTCGCAGCGGCTTCAGTCCAAGGTGGATGCCTTCCGGACACGCAAGGAGACCATCAAGGCCACCTACACCGCCGCCGAGGCGCAGACGCGGATCAACGAGGCCTTCTCCGGCATTTCGGAGGAAATGGGCGACATCGGCCTGGCCATTCAGCGCGCCGAGGACAAGACCGCGCAGATGCAGGCCCGCGCGGGCGCGATCGACGAGCTGCTCGCCTCCGGTGCGCTGGAGGACCACGTCGGTGGCCAGCAGGACTACATCCAGCAAGAGCTGGACCGCATGGGCGCCAACCACGAGATCGAGTCCGAGCTTGCCCGGCTGCGCGGCGAACTGCCCAGCGCGAGCGAGGCCCCGCGGCAGATCGAGTCAAACGGCGGCAACCCGCCCGCCGGCGGGAATGCCTCCGGCCAGCCTGGGACTGGTGATGGCCAGTGATAGTCCGGATTCTCGGCGAAGGGCAGTTCGAGGTCGGTGACACGGCCGCGGCTCAGCTGGATGCGCTCGACAGTGAGCTCGACGCGGCCGTCGAGGCCGGGGATGACGTCGCGTTCAAGTCCGCCCTGAGTCGTTCGGTCGAGGTCGTCAGGGCTGGCGGGTCGCCCGTTCCCGACGACTACCTCCACCCGGCGGAGATCATCTTGCCGTCGGAGGACGCTGACGTGGCCGAGGTGCTCAGGCTCTTGGCCGACGGTCAGCTCTCCGAGTAGGGCCGGCCCTGACCGGACACTGCGGAAACGTTCAGGCTTCCCAAAGCGTTATCCACATAGATTCGATTGGGCGAAGGACGTTAACGTCTAGGGCTAGATCGGCCCTAGGCGGCGGGGCGGGACGCCTCGCCAGTGATTTCGGAGGTGCCACATGGCCCGCACCCGGTACGCTCCCGACCGGGGGCTCACGACGCGCATGACGCTGACGATGTTCCTGCTCGGGCTCGTCTTCGTCGCGTTCATCGCGCTCATCATCGGCATCATGGCGGCGGCCCACGTGTCCGCCGCCGCGATCATCCTCATCGCGGTCATCTTCGGCGGTGGCTCCGCGTTCGCCACGCTGTTCTACTCCGACAAGATCGCCCTCGCGGCGGCCGGCGCGCGGGAGGTAACCCCGCGGGAGGCTCCCGAGCTGCATGGCGTCGTGGACCGGCTATGCGCCCTGGCGGACATGGACAAGCCCCGCGTCGCGATCGCCCCCGGGCCGATGATGAACGCGTTCGCCACCGGCCGCAACAGCAAGAACTCGGTGCTGTGCGTGACCACGCCTCTCCTGGAAGGCCTGAACCAGGCCGAGCTTGAGGGCGTGCTGGCGCATGAGCTGTCCCACGTCGCCCACAAGGACGTCCAGGTGATGACCTATGCCGGCCTGCTGGCAATCGTGGCGGGCCTGCTGGTGCGGTTCGCGTTCTACTCCGAGCTGTTCGGTGGCGGCCGGCGCAACAGCAACGACCAGAACGCCTTTCCGGTCATCCTCGCGATCATGGCCGTCTCCGCGGTCATCTACGCGATCAGCTTCCTGCTGATCCGGCTGCTGTCCCGGTACCGGGAGCTGGCCGCCGACCGTAGCGGCGCGCTGCTCACCGGCCAGCCCAGCGCCCTGGCGAGCGCGCTGGTCAAGGTCAGCCAGGGGATGAACCGGATCCCGACGGAGGACCTGCGCACGGCCCAGGGGCTGAGCGCGTTCTACTTCGCCCCCGCGCTGAACCTCAGGGACCCGCGGGCGAGCCTGGCCAAGCTGTTCTCGACGCACCCGACGCTGGAGCGCCGCCTGGAGGAACTGGAGAAGATCCAGCGCCAGCTCGGCCAGGTCGACCCCGGGCCGCGCGCACTCTAGCTCTGTAACGGAAGGCGGGCCCCGTGGGGTTCCTCGACTCACTGCTGGGCCGGACTAAGCCGGTCCAGCCTAAGCTGGACGACCTGTTCGGGCTGCCCTCAGCGGCGATCACCTTGCAGGCGGCGACCGGCTTCACGCCGACCGGCTCCGGGTCGGTCTGCTTCCGCGCTGTGGAGGGCGGGACATTCGGCGGGATCCAGTCCGAGGTGCGCGACCTGCTCGACATGGACGGCGGCCTGCCAGTGGAGGTGTCCCGCGATTCATACGGGTTCACCTGGCTGGTCAGCTCGCACATGTCCGACGAGATCGAGGCGCTGGTCACCGACCTGCACGCGGTCAACAGCACCCTGGTGGACAACGGGTTCGGCCCGCAGTTGCTGTGCACGGTCGTCGGCTTCCGCGACCCCGAGGACCGGCGGCTCGGGCTGGTATACCTGTACAAGCGCGGCACGTTCTACCCCTTCGCGCCGCGCTCCGGCCAGACGCGGGACAACGCCCTGGAGCTTCAGGTGCGGGGCGCGATCGGCGACGACCTGAAGTTCGAGCAGGATCTGACCAAGTGGATGGCCCTGTGGGGCGCCCCCGGCTTGTGACTGGGTAGCAGGGGCTGGTGATCGGCTGACCGGCGCGATCGGGTGGCGGAGTTGTGAGTGCCGTCACAAGCCCGTAACGAGCGGGTATCCGGAATGTCAGTGCCGGGCATATGGTTGTGTGTTGAACGAGAGTGTGCCGCATGGGCGGCACGGAACTGAGACGGGAGCTAGTCACCGATGACCGTTCAGGACGAAGTGACGCAGCAGGGCATTGTCCTCACGGACGCGGCCGCCGCGAAGGTTGGCGCGCTGATCAGCCAGGAGGGCCGCGATGACCTGAAGCTGCGCGTCGCCGTTCAGCCGGGCGGCTGCTCTGGCCTGCGCTACCAGCTGTACTTCGACGAGCGCGCGTTCGACGGCGACGTCGTCAAGAAGTTCGCCGACGTCGCCGTCGTTACCGACAAGATGAGCGCCCCGTACCTGATGGGTGCCACGATCGACTTCGTCGACACGATCGAGAAGCAGGGCTTCACGATCGACAACCCCAACGCGACGGGCTCGTGCGCCTGCGGCGACTCCTTCCACTGATCCGCCCGCCGCGCACACCTCGATAGCGATAGAGAGCCCCCAAACGATGCGGATTGCCGTCACCGGGTCGATCGCGACCGACCACCTGATGACCTTCTCCGGCAAGTTCACCGACACGCTGATCGCCGACAAGCTCGACAAGGTCTCCGTGTCCTTCCTTGTCGGCGACCTGCAGATCAGGCGCGGCGGCGTAGCCGGGAACATAGCGTTCGGCCTGGGGTGCCTCAGGCGCAACCCCCTGCTGGTGGGCAGCGTGGGCCCGGACTTCGCCGAGTACCGTCAGTGGCTAGACGAGCACGGCGTGGACACTTCGGGCGTCCGGACGTCGATGTCGCAGCACACCGCCCGGTTCACCGCGACGAACGACACCGAGGGCAACCAGATCGCGTCGTTCTACCCGGGCGCGATGAGCGAGGACAGCGAGATCGACATCGCCGCCCTCGCGCAGACCCACGCCATTGACCTTGTGCTGATCGGCGCGGGCGACCCGGGCGCGATGCAGCGGTTCACGGCGGACTGCCGTAAGGCGGGCATCGCCTTCGCCGCTGACTTCTCCCAGCAAGTCGCCTTCCTGGATGGCGAATCGATGCGCACGCTGGTCGACGGCGCGGCGTACCTGTTCTCCAACGAGTACGAGGAAGCCGTCATCGAGTCCAAGACCGGGTGGTCCTCCGCTGACGTGCTCGAGCGGGTCGGCACCCGCATCGTGACGCTTGGCTCCCAGGGCGCGAAGGTCGAGCGGGCCGGCCAGGCTCCGGTTGTCGTCGGCCCGATCCCGGACGCGACGTTCGTGGAGCCGACTGGCGCCGGCGACGCGTTCCGGACCGGCTTCCTCGCGGCCACCTCCTGGGGCCTGTCCACCGAGCGCGCGATCCAGCTGGGCAACCTGATGGCCGTGCACGCCCTGGAGACCGTCGGTCCCCAGGAGTATGAGCTCAAGGCCGCCACGCTGGCCGAGCGCGCCGCCACCGCCTACGGCGAGGCGGCCGCCAAGGAGCTGACCGGTTTCCTGGCCAGCTAAACCGGATCCTGAGGTTCAGTGTAGGACCCGACGGTTTCCCAGAGAATGGTCTTGCGCCGGAAGTTGTACCGGTACGTTATCCCGGCCGGGGTGAGCGTGACATGCATGGTGAGCAGCGCACGTGAGCGGTACGTGCAGGCCAATTGCCTTGCCCCTTCGGCTAGTACTACAACGGCGTCCCGAGTCATGACAGCGTCCAAAATGCGCTGACTATCCGATTCACTCGCGGGCGGGCAGCCCCCCGAGCCCCGGCCCGCCGCGAGTGCCGTGAGTTATTCCGCGTTACGCGGCAAAAAACACGGCACGAGCCGCGGGCCGGGGCGCGGGGGGCTGCCCGCCCGCGAGGGAATCGGAGAGTCAGCGCATTTTTGACGCTGGCATGACTCGGGACGCCGGTGTAG
>JAICUO010000956.1 GCA_025935815.1 Streptosporangiaceae bacterium | reverse complement strand
GGTGGTCCTCGACGCGCTGCCACTAACCCCCAACGGCAAGCTCGACAAGGCCGCCCTCCCCGCCCCCGACTACACGCCGTCCGCCGCGGGGGGCCGCCCGCCCGCGACGGTGGCCGAGGAACTGCTGTGCGGCTTGTTCGCCGGGGTGCTCGGCGTGGAAAGCGCCGGGCCCGATGATGACTTCTTCGCCCTGGGCGGGCACTCGCTGCTGGCGGTGCGGCTGGCTAGCCGGATCCGGGCAGCGCTGGGAGCCGAGCTGCCGGTGCGGGCGGTGTTCGAGGCACCCACCCCGGCCGGCCTGGCGGTGCTGCTGGCGGGGGCGGCCCCGGCCCGGCTGGCGCTGGCGGCGCAGGTCGCCCGGCCGCGGCCGGAGCGGGTGCCGTTGTCGTTCGCCCAGCAGCGGCTGTGGTTCATCGGCCAGCTGGAGGGACCGTCGGCGCTGTATAACAACCCGGTCGCGCTGCGGCTGGACGGTGACCTGGACGTCGCCGCGCTGGAGGCGGCCCTGGTCGACGTGATCACCCGCCATGAGGTGCTGCGCACCGTGCTCGCCGTGGCGGACGGGCAGCCGTACCAGCGGGTGCTGGGGATGGGCGAGCTGGGCTGGCGGCTGCCGGTCACCACGGTGGGTGAAGACGACATCCCGGACGCGGTGGCGGGCATCGCGGCCGAGCCGTTCGACCTGGGACCGGAGCAGGTTCCGATGCGGGTAAGGCTGCTGGCCCTGGCCCCTGCAGTGCACGTGCTGGTGGTGGTGATCCACCACGTGGCCACCGATGGCTGGTCAGCCGGGATCCTGGCCCGGGACCTGTCGGCCGCCTACGCCGCGCGGCGGGAGGGCCGGGCACCGGGCTGGGGCCCGCTGCCCGCGCAGTACGCCGACTACGCCATCTGGCAGCGGGAGTTGCTCGGCGATGAGAGCGACCCCGGCAGCCTGCTCGCCGCGCAGGTGGCCTGGTGGCGGCGAGCGCTGGCCGGGGCGCCGCCGGAGCTGGCCCTGCCCGCCGACCGGCCGCGCCCCGCGGCGGCCAGCCACCGCGGGCACGCGGTGCCGATGGAGATACCCGCGCAGGTGCACCGGCGGCTGACCGCGCTCGCCCGCGAGCAGAGCGTGACGCTGTTCATGGTGGTGCAGGCAGCGCTGGCGGTGCTGCTGTCGCGGCTGGGCGCGGGCAGCGACATCCCGGTCGGGACCGGGATCGCCGGGCGGACCGATGCGGCGCTGGACGACCTGGTCGGGTTCTTCGTCAACACGCTGGTGCTGCGCACCGACCTATCCGGTGACCCGGAGTTCATCACGGTGCTGGGGCGGGTGCGGGAGTTCTGGCTGGGGGCGCTGGAGCACCAGGACGTGCCGTTCGAGCGGCTGGTTGAGGAGCTGGCGCCGGACCGGTCGCTGGGCCGCCACCCTCTCTTCCAGGTCAATCTCACGGTTCAGAACAACGCCCCGGCAACGGCGGACCTGCCCGGAGTGCTCGCGTCCGCCGTCCGGGCCGGAACTGGGGCGGCCCGGTTCGACCTGGACATGATCCTGGCCGAGGCCCGTGACGGGCAGCGGCAGCCGGGCGGGCTGCGGGGGCAGCTGCTGGCGGCGGCGGACTTGTTCGATGAGGCGACCGCGCGGGCGGTCGCGGGCCGGTTCGCCCGGGTGCTGGCGCAGGTGGCCGCCGACTCGCAGGCCCGGCCGCGGCAGATGGAGGTCCTCGATCCCGCCGAGCGGGCGCAGGTGCTGCACGAGTGGAACGACACGGCGGCGGGCCTCCCGCCCGGAACGGTGCCCGAGCGGTTCGCCGCGCAGGCGGCGCGCACGCCGGATGCGATCGCGGTGCGCTGTGACGGGACGTCGGTCAGCTACGGCCGGCTGCTGGAGAAGGCGGGCCGGCTGGGCGGGTACCTGCGGGCGGCCGGGGTGGGGCCGGAGACGGTGGTGGGGCTGTGCCTGGACCGGGGCGCGGAGATGGTGGCCGCGATGGTGGGGGCGTGGCTGGCGGGGGCGGCGTACCTGCCGC
>JAICUO010000754.1 GCA_025935815.1 Streptosporangiaceae bacterium | reverse complement strand
GGGAAGGTGGTCAACAACGCCTCGCCCAAGGACCGCGACATCGCCATGGTGTTCCAGAGCTATGCCCTGTACCCGCACATGACCGTCCGGGAGAACATGGGCTTCGCGCTCAAGCTGGCCAAGACGCCCAAGGACGTCATCAACACCAAGGTCATGGAGGCAGCCGAGATCCTCGACCTCACCCAGCACCTGGACCGTAAGCCGGCCAACCTGTCCGGCGGCCAGCGGCAGCGGGTGGCGATGGGCCGGGCGATCGTCCGCGACCCGTCCGCGTTCCTCATGGACGAGCCGCTGTCCAACCTGGACGCCAAGCTGCGGGTGCAGATGCGCACCCAGGTGTCGCGGATCCAGCGGCGGCTCGGCACCACCATGGTCTACGTGACGCACGACCAGACCGAGGCGCTGACCCTCGGCGACCGGATCGCCGTCATGCGCAGCGGCCTCCTCCAGCAGGTGGGCAGCCCGCAGGAGCTGTACGAGCGGCCCCTGAACCTGTTCGTGGCAGGCTTCATCGGCTCGCCCGCCATGAACTTCCTGTCCGGCACGCTCGAGGAGGGCAAGCTGCGCACCAGCCTCGGCGACTTCCCGCTCAGCGACCAGCTACGCCGGGAGGCCGAGAGCGTCAAGGCCGGCCGGCAGGTCATCGTCGGCATCCGGCCGGAGAACTTCGAGGACGCGACGCTGGTGTCGCCGGACCTGCGCGGCAAGGGCATCACCTTCCGCGCCACCATCGACGTCGTGGAGTCCCTGGGGTCGGACGTGTTCGTGTACTTCACCCGGGGACGCGAGACCTCGGTAACCGCCACCGAGCTTGAGGAGCTGGCCCAGGACTCCGGACGGGCGGACACCGGCGGCACCGGCGACGCGGTGGTGGCCCGGCTCGATGCCGCCACGCGGGTCCGCGAGGGCAGCGAGGCCGAGCTGTGGGCGGACGCGCGCGCACTCCACGTGTTCGACCCGGCCACCGGCCGGAACCTGTCCCTCAGCGTCGCCGACCCCCCTGCAGCCGCTCAATGACGTCATTGGTCCAGTCGTGGGTCATGATCAGGCGATACCGCTCGGCCGCGACCCGCAGGAAGGCCTCGGCCTCGGTGTGCCCGCCGATCAGGTCAGCGGCCCGCAGCATTCGCACGACCGGCTGGTACTCCTCGGAGTACCAGTGCCGGGCGATCTCGGCGCGGTCGGCGAACTTACCCTTGTCCTGCATCCACCGGAAACCCCAGGCCTCGACTGCCTCCCCAAGCTCGGCGTACGACCACGGGTTGGTCACCGTGATCGTGGCCATGGCCGCGGGAGGCAGCGGGACCCGGTCCCGGAAGATCCGCTGGTAGCTCTTGACGAGCAGGTCGGCGCGGCCCTGAATGCCCGCCGAGGGCAGCTGGGTCAGCACCTCGGTCACATGCGCCTCGATCGTCTTGGCGCCGGTGGCCAGCGCGATTGACACGCGGTGGTGCCCGTCCTGGACGAAGTGCAGGTCGCCGACCCGGTACACGTCGATCGGCGGGATGGACTCGCCGCGTCGCTGGGCGAGGGCGAGCCGCTCCCAGCGCTCCCGCACCCGGCTGCTGGTCGGGCGGAAGCGGCGGTCGAAGTCCCGGCTGGAGTCGACCGTGCCGACGATGGTGGCCAGCCGGATCGTCTGCAGGCCCAGCCGATGTTCGCCGCGACGGCCGAGGGCCGCGAGCACCTCATCGAGCGGCAAGATCATGTTGACGTCGTCGGGGGCGCGGCGCAACCGCTGGGCCAGCCGGGCCAGCACCTGGCGGCGGCGGGCGCGCAGGAAGTCATCGGCGACGTCGGCGCGCGGGAAGCCGGTGCTAGTGCGCATCGCCGCCGCCAGGGGCGGGCTGGACCCGGATCAGGTGCCAGCCCGTCACGTTGCGGACCATCGTGTCGTCCTCCAGGCGGGCGGTTCCCGCCGCGCCCCCGGCCGCGCTCACGCGGGGCTGCACGTGCCCGTGCAGCAGCAGCGGGGGCCGCAGCGCCCGTACCAGGCCATGCAGCGCGGTAAACCCGCGGTGCGGCGGATCGTCCTCATCCCCGACCCCGCGCGGCGGGGCGTGCGTGATCAGCACGTCCACGCCGCCGTCACGGCGCGGGCGCTGGCACTGGACCCGGGCGCGCAGCGCCATCGCGCGCCGCGCCTGCTGGCGATCGGTGTACTGGTTGGGGCCGGCCGAGTAGCGCAGGCACCCGCCGAGGCCAGCTATCCGCAGGCCAGCCACGTCGATGAGGCGGCCATCGGCGTTGATGGCCCCGTCCGGCCACGGCGGCCGCACCGGAATGCCGGCCCGCAGCGTCAGCCCCGCCCGCGACATCCGGTAGCCGCTCAGGTCGGGATCGTGGTTGCCGGGCACGAAGACCAACGGCACGTCGAGCGCGTTCATCAGCGACCCAAGATAGTCGAATGGCAGGTCGCCGCAGGCCAGGATCAGGTCAGCCTTGCGGGCCACGCCCGGATCGGCCGCCAGTGCCTCATCGGGGGCATCGGAGACCGCGAGCGCCCAGCGAGGGGCGTCGCCGCCGCCCATTCAGTGCGCCGTCGGCTGCCGGACGTGCAGGCCGCGGTGCCGCAGCGCCTCTTCGGCCCGGTAGATCTCCGCCAGCCGCGCCTGGTCACCGCCGCGCGGCGGGGGGACGTCCATGCGGTGGCAGGCGACGGCCAGCACGTCCAGGTACGCGCCGCGCAGCGCCTGCACCCGGTGGTTCTTGGCGGTCAGCAAGGCCCGGGCCTCGGTGTCCTCAAGCTCTGCGCGCAGCCTGCGCAGGTCGGCCGCCAGCCGGTCCAGCGGCTCCGGCGCCAGGGGCCTTCGCCGGGCCTCGGCCAGCCGTTGCGCGCCACGCCACGCGCCGATGAGGGCGCATCCCACCACGGGCATCGCGGCGAGGGCGATAATCAGCTCCACGACCCAGGCCATGGCTCCAGTCTTAGCCCGCGATCGGCCGAAAGCAAGCCGAGGCCGGGCAGGCGACCCCCTGGCATCGCCGGGCAGCGGCCGCCAAGCTAGTGAAGGACAACGCGAAGGCAACGTTTCGTTCGGGAGAGAAATGGACTTGATGGGCGAAGAGGGCCGCTGGTGGCACGGCGCGGCCTTGTACCAGGTCTACGTACGGTCGTTCCTGGACACCAACGGCGATGGCTTCGGTGACCTGGCCGGAGTCATCGACCGGCTGGACTACCTGGCCTGGCTGGGCGTCGACGGCATCTGGCTGTCCCCGACGATGCCCTCCCCGGACGAGGACTGGGGCTACGACGTCAGTGACTACCTTGGCGTGCACCCGGAGCTAGGGGACATGGCGGCCATGGACCGGCTGATCGCGCAGGCGAGGGCGCGCGGCCTGCGGGTGCTGCTCGACCTGGTGCCCAACCACACCAGCATCGCGCACCCGTGGTTCATTGACGCCGCGGCCAGCAAGGACGCGGTCTTCCGTGACTACTACGTGTGGGCGGACCCCGCGCCGGGGGGCGGGGCGCCCAACAACTGGGTCGACGCCACCGGCGCCAGCGCGTGGGAGTGGCACGAGCCGACCGGGCAGTACTACCTGCACCTGTT
>JAICUO010000806.1 GCA_025935815.1 Streptosporangiaceae bacterium | reverse complement strand
CGGGCGGCGTCGATCTGCGCGTCCCGCTCGGCGACGGCAGCCGCCCGGGCGGCGTGGAAGTCGAAGCCGGCGGGCTTGGCCAGGAACGAGCCGATCGTGTACAGCGCGGCGGACGGGTCCTCGATCCAGGAGGGAGTGTCGATCCGGCAGGTCTCCTCCGTCCGCTGGCCGTACGTGGCCAGGAAGGAGTTGAAGTCCGACAGCCAGCTCGTTCCGTTCGGCATCGCCTGGATCTGGCTGATGGCCTCGCGCGGCGAGGCCGCGCGCAGCGGGCCGTCGATGCCCAGCTCGCGGGCCCGCGCGGCCAGCCGCCACAGCTGCTCGTCGGTCTTGCCGTAGAACGTCTGCTCGCCGGCCAGGAATGACGACACCTGCGAGCCCTCGAGGCCGATCTCCTCGGCGAGGGCGTAGAAGGCCAGGTAATTGGCGGTCAGCACGTACATGACCTCGAAGTGGATGAACCAGGCGCGGCGGTGGAACGCGTACGCGTCCTGCAGCGTGACCCACAGGTGCGCGGGGTCGAGCGCCGTCAGGTCGAGGTCGTCGAAGTGATCGTAGGCCGCCTGCAGCTCCCCGGCGCGCATCGACCAGTAGCGATCGAAGTCGGCCAGGATCGGCGACACGTACTGGCCGAAGCGGGCCGCCCGTGCCTGGATCTGCCACGGCGTGGCCACGTCGATGGTGCCGATGTAGACGTGCGTGCCGGCCAGCCGGTTCACCGACCCGAGGGTGGGCGGCACGCCGACGATCTCCGCGCCCAGCTGCGCGCCCCAGGTCTGCGCGTCGTCCAGGAACGCCATGCTGGCGGGCACCATGCCCTCGCTGAAGTGCAGCGAGTCCCTCAGCCAGTACCGGGCATTGTCGCTGGTGCTGAACGGCCGCAGCGGGCCGGCCACGAACGGCTGGCTGCCGAAGGCTTGCTTATAGCCCGGATACAATTCCTCCCGGACGAATTCGTCTACCGGAACAACTCGTGCCTTTTCCACAGCACCCACGGCGCGCACCGCCTCGGCTTTGAGGGGACATAATTGCCGCAAGTTTCCCCTATGACGGCAGCCCCCCACAAGTATGCGCTGGCGCCCTCCGGGCCGTGCCTACCGGGGGGCCGGCAGGGTCCGGCGGCCGGTGACCGACAGCAGGCGGATGCGGACCCAGTAGGGGCGCTCCCCCCCGCCCCAGGAGCGCAGCCCCAGGCTGGCGAGCCTGCTGATCTCGGCGTCGTCGTCGACCACCTCCGCCTGGCCATTGACGACGACGCTCCAGCCAGCCTCAGCGGCGGCGTCGTACTCGTCGGCCTCGAAGGTCACTGGATAGCCGGTGCCCGCGCCCGCCAGCTTGGATCCCTCGGCAGTGCGGAACACCACGGTCTGCCCGTCCATCGCGTGGTTCACGGGCAAGATCGCCACCTCGCCGGCGGACAGGAAACCTACCCGCCCCACGGGCACCGAGGCCAGCTTATCCAGGCATGCCTTGAACGGCAGTACCTCCAGCCCCGCGTGATCAGTTTGCGCTGACGGTTGTGCGTGTGCGGCCATCTCGTCCTCCCGCGCCGTTGCGGAGACCCGATAACGAACAGCCTGGCAAGCGGCTCCCCTCGCGGGCATGGACGGAGGTCCCGGTCGGCCGGGACCTCCGTCCTTGCTAGGCGTCCGGGCCATCGCCGCTTTCCCCGTTCGTGCCGTCGCCCTCGTGCGGGTCGTCGGTGGGGCGGGGGCGGCGCGGGTAGTCGCGGCGCTTGGTGTCCCGCAGGAACTTCTTGAAGGCGGGGTACTGGCCGCGGCCGGAGGCCTTCAGCGGCAGGAAGTCCGGGTCGTAGGAGATCCAGTCGTAGGGCCGCTCCATCTCGGAGTCCTTGCTGTCGATGGCGCGCTGCAGGCTGACCACGATGCGGTCCTCGGTGGCCAGGCCGTGCTGGGCGAGCACCGAGTACAGGCACGCCGTGTTATAGGCGGCCTGCCAGGAGGCGGTGTGCGGCATCCACGGCAGCCTGCGGACGCGCTCGCGCGTGGGGGCGGCGGGCTTGAGAGGCGGCGGCTTCGCGGCGGCCCCGTCCCGCAGGACGGCCTTGATGGCGGCGCCGTCGCCGGCGATAGCCTCCGCGACCCGCAGCGCGCGCCGGTAGCGGGAGGCCTTGACCGGGCGCAGGTTGTCGGTCACGTTGAGCTGGACGCGCACCGCGACGAGCAACTCGGCGACGCAGGCGCCGTCCCGGAACGACTGGCGGTAGCGGAGCGCGCGGTGCGGCCGCCACACCGTGCGCTCGCTGCGGCGCACCAGCCCCGCCCACAGCACGGCGCCGAAGGCCAGCTGCTGCCGGATGACCCGCAGCTCGGTGCGCGCGGCCTCCAGCAGCTGCATGCTCAGCTCGTCGGAGATCCGGTGATGGCCAGGCACGTCCTCGGAGGCGACGATGTCCTTGTCGGTGCACTCGGCGCTGGTGGTCAGCCCGCAGCGCTGCAGCACCTCGAGCACCTCGGTGAGCATGAAGCGGACGGCGGCCGGGTTCCCGAACGTCAGCCCCCGGTTGGCCGCCATCTCCAGCGACATCCCCAGCCGGTAGCGGCCGCGGAAGAACCGGGGGTACTGCTCGCGGTTGACCGCGTGCATGCGCAGCGCGGTCAGGTGGTTGCTGCCCAGGTCGTGCAGCTGCGCCAGCTCGTAGCGGACCACCCCGGCGCACCGGTTGCCGCCGGTGACCGTCTGCAGGATCTTGATCTGGGCGAGCCGCGAGCTGCGCACCGAGTCCCAGTTCTCCGCGTAGACGCGCTCTTGCCGGGCGATGAGCAGCGCGCCCAGGTCGTGCCCGTCGGAGGCGCCGTAGCACCACGGCGGGGTGGCGTGATCGCTGACGAACACCTGCCGGGCGATGTACCCGGCGACCATGGACGCCGTCTCGTTGAGGCCGGCCGCCGCGACGGTCTTGGACGCGACCGTCACGCCGCGGCGCGCGTCATCCAGCTCGACGGTCACCCGGGTCTCCCCGGTGATGGCCGCGCTTCCCGCGCTGATCCCGTGCCCGGAGGTGGCGGCGGCGACGCTGGGCGGCGCGGGCGGCTCAACCCAGATGCGCAGCTGGAACCGGCGGGAGGACGGCCACAGCGAGCCCAGGTACCGGATCAGCGCCCCGGCCAGGCCCGCGCCGGTGACCCCGCTGTCCTCGGCGATCGAGGCCAGCCCGTCGGTGCGGCTGCCGCCGGGCAAGATGGCGGGGGAGCGCACCTCCATCGCGGCGAGCCGGAACTTCAGCTCG
>JAICUO010000509.1 GCA_025935815.1 Streptosporangiaceae bacterium | reverse complement strand
CCTGGTAGACGTACTCGTCGGTCTCGAAGGTGGTCAAGATGATCACCTTGACCCCGGCGAGGTCATCGTCGGCGGCGACGCGCTGGGTGGCCTCCAGCCCGTCGACCTCGGGCATCCGGATGTCCATCAGCACGACGTCGGCCCGCAGCTCGCGGGCCAGGCTGACTGCCTGCGCGCCGTTCACCGCCTCGCCGACGACCGTGACGTCCTCGGCCGCCTCCAGCAGCACCCGGAAGCCCGCCCGGATCAGCTTCTGGTCATCGGCGAGCAGCACCCGGATCATCGCGGGCGGGCTGGATGTCATGCAGGCAGCGTAGGCGACGACCGGCGCGCGCGAGCGGGTAACTCCTCACCGGGGGCGGCGCACGGGAACCGCGCGGCGACGCGGAACCCGCCCGACTCCAGCGGGCCGATCTCTATCGTCGCGCCGGCCACCGCCGCCCGCTCGCGCATCCCGCGCAGCCCATGCCCGGTGCCAGCCGCGGAGCCGGGCCCCGATCCGTTCCCGCTGTCCTCGCCGGGACGGGCCTGGGCGCCCGCCCCGTCGTCCCTGACCTCGATCCGAAGGTCATCGGGGCCATAGCGGACCGCTACCGTGGCCGTGGCGGGGCCGGCGTGCCGGACGCTATTGGTGAGCGCCTCCTGGATGATGCGAAACGCGCTGAGGTCGGTGACGGCCGGCAGCGGGCGCGGCTCGCCGTCGACCGTGACGGTGACCGGCAGGCCCGCCTGGCGGACCCGGGCCGCGAGGGCGTCGAGCCGGGACAGGCCGGGCACCGGCGCCGTGGGATCTGAGGGTTCATCGGCGTTGCGCAGCACGTCGAGGATGGAGCGCAGTTCCCGCAGGCCCTCCTTGCTCGCCGCGCGGATCGCGGCCAGCGGCTCGGCGGCCCGCTCCGGGCTGGTGGCGAGCAGCTGCGACGCGGCGGCGGCCTGGACGGTGATGGTGGCCATGGTGTGCGCCACCACGTCGTGCAGTTCCCGGGCGATCCGGAGCCGCTCCTCATCGATCCGGCGCTGAGCCTCCTGCTCCGCCTCGGCGGCGGCCTGCTGGCGCACTGAGCGCCCGTAGGCACGTCGGCTGGCGACCGCGATCCCGGCCAGCGTGGCCACGGCGATGGTGAACGGCAACACGGTGACGCCGCCGCCATGCCACCCGAGCGGGTTGTTCACCATGCTCGCGATCCCGAGGGCGGCGAGCGTCGCGACCGCCCAGCCGATCGCCTGGCGGGCCGGGACCATCGCCGCCAGCGTCCCCAGCGCGACGGCCGGCAGCAGCAGCGCCGCGCCGTTAACCCAGCCTGCAACGCTGTAGGCCGCGACGGCTGCGGTCGACGCGCACAGGACGAGGCGAGGACGGTCATGCCGCCCCGCGAGCACCGCTCCGGCCGCGACGACGAGCAAGAACGCGGCGAGGGGGGTCTGCGGGAGGTGATTAGGGCCGGTGAAGTAGCGCCCGGGAACCTGCGGGTGCGCCTCGCCGTAGGAGGCGACCACCGCGATGATCGTCAAGATCGCCGCGGTGAGCGCGTCGCGGGCGCGCGACGGCCGCCAGTCTTCGGTAAGCCAGTCCAGCCAGGGCGGCGGGCGGCCGGCGGCCGGGATCACGTCCCGGTGCTCTCCCGTGCCGCGCTGCTCGCCCATGGCACGCAGCGTAGGCCCGTTCCGCGGTTACGGCTATCCACTGGGGATGTACTCCCGCGGGAGTACACCGGTCCGACGACAGACAACCGCGGCCGGACGCCGGATTACGGCCGGCGCGCCGACGCTAGTGCCCATGACGAACTTCATCCTCCGCCACAAGGCACTCGTAGCGCTGTTCTGGCTGATCCTCACGGTTGCCGGCATCGCGACGGTCGGCGGGACCACCCACCGCATGACCAACAACTTCTCCATGCCGGGCCAGTCGTTCCAGGTCGACAGCAAGATCGTCGCCGAGTACGGCACCGGCGGCGCGCAGGCCCCCTACGTTGCGGTGCTGACGGTCGCTCCCGCCCAGCGCGTCACCGATCCCGCCGTCGCCGCCCAGACGGGGCGGGTTTTCGGGATGATCCCGCCCGCCGCCGGGAACGTGCGGCTGGCTGATTACTACGCGACCCATGACCCGGCGTTCATGACGAAGGACGGGCGCAGCACGTTCGCCCTGGTGTACACGCCGCCGGTGACCGGGTTCGGCGGGCCGGACGTCGCGCCGGCGATCCAGCGGGCGATGACCGCGGCGCTGCCGGCCGGCTGGCACTCGGGGCTGACCGGGTCGCAGCTGCTGATGAACGGGCAGTCGCAGTCCAAGGGCACCGGGATCATGGCCGAGGCCGCCATCGGGGCCATCGGTTCGCTGGTGATCCTGGCCCTGCTGTTCGGCAGCTTCCTGGCGTTCTTGCCGCTGATCATCGGCGGGGTGTCGGTGATGTCAACGTTCCTGGTCGTCGGCGGGCTGACCGAGATCACCGGCGTCAGCCAGATCGTCGAGTTCCTCATCGCGCTGATCGGGCTGGGCGTGGCGATCGACTACTCGCTGCTGGTCGTGAGCCGGTGGCGCGAGGAGCGGGCCGCGGGGCGCCGGAACGCCGACGCCGTGGGGATCGCGATGGCGCACGCGGGCCGTTCGGTGGTGTTCTCCGGGCTGACGGTCGCGATCGGCCTGCTGGCGATGATCGTGTTGCCGGTGCCGTTCCTGCGCAGCGTCGGCTACGGCGGGGTGCTCGTCCCGCTGGTCTCGGTGGCCGTCTCGCTCACGCTGCTGCCGGTCATCCTGGCGACGATCGGGCCGAGGCTGGACTGGCCGCGGCGGCGGCTGCGCGCCGAGCGGCGCCCGTCGCGGCTGTTCACCGGGTGGGCCGCGCTGGTCTACCGGCACCGCTGGATCGCCGCGCTGGCCGGCCTGGGGATCATGACGGCGCTCGCGCTGCCCGTGCTGTCGCTGCACCTGGGCGAGCCGGGATCGGCGGCCGAGGCGACCAGTGGTCCCGCCCACGACGCGCTGATGACGCTGACCTCCGGCGGCATCCCGTCCGGGGTGATCACCCCGGCCGAGGTGCTCACCACGAGCCCGGCGGCGGCGACCGCCGTGGCCGCCCACGCGGCGCACCTGCCGGGCGTCTACACGGCCATCGCCCCGTCCGGGCCGGCCTGGGCGCATGGCGGCACGGCCCTGGTCGCGGTGCTGCCGTCGGCGGAGTCGACCGGGCCCTCCGGGCAGGCCGTGATCTCCGCGCTGGAGCAGGCACTGCTCGGCGAGCACAGCGTCACCGGGGTCGGCGGCGCGGGCGCCAACCTGATCGACTTCAACCACGCGGTGTACGGCATGTTCCCGCTGATGCTCACGCTGATCGCGATCGCGACGTTCATCTTGCTGGCGCGGGCCTTCCGCTCGGTGCTGCTCGCGGCGAAGGCCGTCGTGTTCAACCTGATCTCGCTGGCCGCCGCTTACGGCGTGCTGACCTGGGTGTTCCAAGACGGGCACGGGTCGATGGCGATCTTCGGGGTGCCCGCGACCGGAGCCATCACGATGTGGGTGCCGCTGATGGTGTTCGCGTTCCTGTTCGGCCTGTCAATGGACTACGAGGTGTTCATCTTGACGAGGATCCGCGAGCAGTACGACGCCACCGGCTCGGCGCGCGATGCCGTGGTGGTGGGCCTGGGCCGGACCGGGCGGCTGGTCACCGGCGCGGCCGCGATCTTGATGCTCAGCTTCGTGTCGATGTCCACCGGCCCGATGACCGACCTGAAGATCCTGGCGACCGGCCTGGGGACCGGCATCCTGGTCGACGCCGTCGTCGTGCGGTGCCTGCTGGTCCCGGCCATGGTGGCGCTGTTCGGCAAGGCGAACTGGTGGATGCCAGGCTGGCTCGGCAAGGCCCTGCGGGTGCGGGCCCTCCCGGCCGAGGCGGCCACCGCGAGCCCCTCGGAGCTGGCCGCGAGCCGCTGACCCGGGTATCGCGGTTCGCGGCAGCGGGACGCGCACCAAACGTGACAAGGCGATGCCAAGCCGGATAGCCCCCATCCAGATAGTCAAAAAATGGTCAAAAGCTAGCCATGAGAACGCCGCCCCGTCGAACGCGACCAAAATCACAATCGGTCATTCTGAACCCGAAACCGCGCCCGCCCCGCCGCTGCCGAGCTTGGGATCTTCCGCATTGGTCCAGACCCATTAGCCCTCTGGCCAGCGGATATGGCCTAACTCGCGCTCCACGAATCGTCAAGACCCTGCCACTATGAATGAATCGAAAAGTTCGCCAGGCGAGAGCTTGACATGAGGAGAGGACCGGGTGTGGCCGACGTTGACGCCATCCTTGACGCCGCTGGGCTGACCAACGGAAAGGTGCGCGAGTACGTGCGCTACTGGGCCGAGGTCACCGGCCCAGAGCGCATTGAGGTCGTCAGCGTCGCCGACGACGCCCGCCTGGTCCAGGAGGCGCTGGACGCCGGTGAGATCCTCCCGGCGGGCGAGGGCCTGTACTACTCCCGGAGCTACTACAAGGACACCGCACGCACCGAAGAGCGCACCATCGTCGCGACCAGCGACGAGGCCGACCATGGCGTGTACAACAACTGGCGGCCCGCCGCGGAGATGACGGCCAAGCTCACCGACCTGATGCGGGGCGCGTCGGCCGGCAAGACCATGTACGTGATCCCGTACCTGATGGCCGCGCCCGGCTCGCCGCTGGAGAAGTACGCCATCGGCGTGCAGCTGACCGATAACCGCAGCGTCGTCTTGCACATGAACCGGATGGCCCGGGTCAGCCCCGAGTATGTCAACGACCTGGCCGATCCCGGCCACTTCGTGCGCGCCGTGCACGTGACCGGCGACCTGGAGAACCTAGGCCAGGGCACCCCGCGAGACGAGCGGTACTTCGTCACGGTCGCCGACGAGCGGACGATCTTGCACTTCGGCTCGTCCTACGGCGGCAACGCGCTGCTCGGCAAGATCGCGCACGGCCTGCGCCAGGCCGCCTACGACGGATGGGCCTCCGGCAAGTTCCTGGCCGAGCAGTTCATGCTGCTGGGCATCACCGACAAGCAGACCGGCAAGAAGTACCACATCGCCGGCGGGTTCCCGAGCGCCAGCGGCAAGACCAACCTGGCGATGACGCTGTCCCCGGACGCCCTCGGCGACCGCTACTACGTCGAGTTCTACGGCGACGACATCACCTGGATGTGGGTTGGCGAGGACGGCCGCCTGTACGGCATGAACCCCGAGTTCGGCGTCTTCGGCGTCGCCAAGGACACCAACGAGAAGACCAACCCGACCGCGCTGGAGGCGATCAAGCCCGGCACCGGGGCGATCTTCACGAACATCGCCTACAACGCCAAGACGCACGAGACCTGGTTCGAGGGCCGCACGCCGCAGCCGCCCGCCGACCTCGACGGCTGGCTGGACTGGAAGGGCAACCCGATCGCCGACCGCGCGCCCGAGCAGGCCGACGAGCCGTGGGCGCACCCCAACAGCCGGTTCACCACCACGCTGGCCAACGTCCCGAACGTCGCCAAGGACTACGACGACCCGGCGGGCGTGCCGATCGACGGCATCATCTTCGGTGGCCGCACCCGCGACCGCGAGCCGCTGATCCGCGCGATCACCGACGTCGCCGAGGGCGTCTATGACGGCCTCACCCTGGGCGCGGAGGCCACCTTCGCGGCCGACGGCCTCGACGGCCAGCTGCGCTACGACCCGATGTCGATGCGCCCGTTCATGTCCTACCCGGAGGGCCCGTACGCCGCGCACTGGCTGAAGATCGTGGGCGCCGCGACCCACAAGCCGATCTTCGCGCACGTCAACTGGTTCCAGCGCGACCCGGAGGACGGCCACTTCCTGTGGCCCGGATACCGCGACAACCTGCGCGCGCTGCTCTGGCTG
>JAICUO010000016.1 GCA_025935815.1 Streptosporangiaceae bacterium | reverse complement strand
GCGGCGCAGGTCATCGCGGTCGCGGGCGTGATCTCGCTGTCCCCTTATCAGCTGCGGGAGGCTGTGATCGCGGCCGCCTACGCGCTCACCGACATCGAGCCGGACGTCGCGGCCTGCCGGGCCAACCCCGGGCCGATCCTGGAACGGCTGGCCGCCCGCATCGCCGCGGACTGGCTCGGCTAGCGAGCACGTCAGCTCAGCTGGCCTTCATCCTCATGACCGGGTGGCCCCCGCCGAGCGCAGGCCGTCCAGGTAGACGGCCAGGACGCGGGCGGCCGGGTCCGGGCCGGACTTGTGCGCGATGCCGCTGATCGCGGCGACCGCGATGAACACGTCGTCGAAGGTGACGTCGGGGCGGACCGCGTGATCGGCCTGGGCGCGGGCCAGCAGGCGGCGGCCGGCGTCCATCATGTCGCCGCACGTCACCCGCAGGTCCTTGTCACCGGCCTCCAGGTCCCACACCAGCTCGAGCATCGTCCCTGGCAGCCCCCGGTAGGTGCCAATCCGCCGGGCGACGTCGGTGAGCCATTCCTCCAGCGCCTCGCCGGGCGCCCGGGTGGCGGACAGGTCCGCCGCGCGGGCGCTCAGCCGGCGCACGCCGTCCCCGATGATCGCCCCCAGCAGCGCCTCCCGGGTTGGAAAGTGCCGGTACAGCGTGCCGATGCCGACCCCGGCCCGCCGGGCGATGTCGCGCAGCGACGCGTCCACGCCCTCCTCGCGGATGACCTGCCGGGCAACGTCCAGCAGCTCGTCGCGGTTGCGCCGGGCGTCGGCGCGCAGCTCTGGCACGGACGGAACCCTTCCTGCTAGCTAGGCAAAAAATGAGTTGCTTACGGAGCACCGCTCCGCTTAGTGTGGGGCGATGCATACGGAGCACCGCTCCGCATATTCTAGCGCGGGGAGATCACGTCATGGCCAACGAAAGCGCCGGCCGGGCAACCGGGAACGGGGCCAGCGAGGCGATCTTGCGCCGGACGATGGTCGCCGTGGTGTTCGGCGCGCTGATGTCGATGGTTGACACCACGATCGTGAACATCGCCATCCGCTCGCTGGCCGTCCGGCTGCACGCGGACCTGTCCTCGGTGCAGTGGGTGGTCACCGGGTACCTGCTGGCCCTGGCCGCCGCGCTGCCGCTGGCGGCGTGGCTGTGCAACCGGTTCGGCGCTCGCCAGGTGTACGTCTGGTCCATCGCCGTCTTCACCCTCGCCTCGGCGGCCTGCGGGCTGTCGGCCTCCCTGGGCGAGCTGGTCGCGTTCCGCGTGGTGCAGGGCGTCGCGGGCGCGCTCACGATGCCCGCCGGGACGATGATCATCGTCCCGCTCGCCGGGCGGGAGCGGATGGCCCGGGTCATGGGAACGTTCACCATCCCGATCGTGATGGCGCCGGTGTTCGGCCCGGTGCTCGGCGGCCTGCTCCTGGAGCACGCGGGCTGGCAGTGGATCTTCCTCGTCAACCTGCCATTCGGCCTGGCCGCGGTGCCGCTGGCGCTCTGGCTGCTCCCCCGCGACCGGGTCACCCCGGCGCCACGGCCCGACTTCGCCGGGCTGCTGCTGGTCAGCGGCGGGTCCGCCGCCGTCACCTACGGGCTCGCGGAGGCGGGGTCAGCCGTGATCCGGCTCGCGCTGCCGATCGCCATCGGCGCGATCCTGCTCGCGATGTTCGTCGTGCGGTCGGCGCGAATTCCGCAGCCGCTGCTCGACGTCCGCCTGTACCGCAGTCCCGCCTACGCGGCCAGCTCGCTGATGAACTTCGCGCTCGGAGCCGTGGTGTTCGGCGGCATGATCTTGATGCCGCTGTACTACCAGGAGGTGCGGCACCTGGATCCGGTCGTCACCGGCTTGCTGGTGGCGCCCACCGGAATCGGGGTGGCCATCACCAGCCGCCTCGCCGCCCGGCTGACCGACCGGTCCGGCAGCGGCCGCACCGCGCTGCTCGGCGCCCTGGTCAGCGCGGCCGGCACCATCCCGTTCGTGGCCATCGGCCCGGCCACGTCCTACGCGTGGCTGATAGCGGCCAGCCTGGTCCGGGGGGCGGGCATCGGGCTGTGCATGATCCCGGCGATGGCCGCCGTCTACCGGGCGATCCCGGCCGCCAAGGTCAGCGACGGGACCACGCAGGTCAACGTCTTGAACCGGCTCGGCGGCTCGACTGGCACCGCGGTCTTCACGGTCGTCTTGCAGCAGGCCCTGGCCGGCGGCGCCACCGCCGCGGCTGGCGCGGCCGCGTTCGGCGGCGCCTTCCGCTGGGCGCTCGGCGCGGCGCTGCTCGCCGCGGCCCCGGCAGTGCTGCTGGCCCGCGTGGAGGCGCGGCTGGCCCGCGCCACCCCCGCGGACGCCAGCCACGCGGCCCCCGGCCCGGCGGGCACCAGCCCGGCCGCATCGCCGCCGGTGCCCGCGCCGCCCGCCGCCCGGGAATCGGCGAGCAGCGGCTAGGCGTGGCCGGACAGCTCCGCGATGGCCGCCCTCCTGGGCGCCTACGGCATCGGCTCGATCCGCGCCGACGCCACGGTCTCGCAGTCGGCCTCATAGCTGAAGGTGGCGCGCAGGCGCTCCCCGGCCAGCACCCGCGGCAGCCAGTGGCGAGCGTCGTCCCACATGCGTGCCAGTGGCAGGTCCGTGACCGGGAACCACTGCGGGGTGATCTCGGCGGTCTCGGTGACCTCGCCGCCCCATTGCCGGGCGGCGAAGACGTTGACGGTCATGTCCCAGCGCGGGCGCACCGGGAACAGGAAGGTGATGTACGCCACCTCGCGCACGGCGGCGGCGTCGACGGTGACGCCAGCTTCCTCCTTGACCTCGCGGGCGGCCGCCTCAGCCGGGGACTCGCCCGCCTCGACGTGCCCGCCGAGGGCGACGATCTTGCCGGTGCCCAGGCCGGTCTTCTTGTGACCGAGCAGCACCTGGCGCTCACCGTCGGCAGTGATCCTGGTCAGCAGGCACAAGCACGTGGAGGTTAGCGGCACGCCCCAGTATCGCCGATCGCGTCCGCGTAAGCGGCCAGGACGGCGGTTACCGCGTCATCCGGCGACGGCAGGCCCGCCGCCCGCGCCCGCGCGGCGGCCCGCAGGCGCGCGGCCAGCGCGCGGTCGCCGAGCACCGCGCGCACCGCGGACGCCAGCTCCCGCCGGTCACCGGGCCGGACGAGCACCGCCGCCGGGCTGCCTTGCGGGGCGCCGTCCCCCGTCAGGCCCGGGATGCCGCCGACCCGGGCCGCGACGACGGGGACCCCGGCGCGCAGCGCCTCCTGCAGCACGAGCGGCTGGCCCTCCCACAAGGACGGGATCGCGAACACGTCGGCGACCGCGAGCAACCCGGGCACGTCATCGCGGTGGCCGAGGAACACCGCGTCGACCCCGAGCGCCGCCGCCTGGTCGCGCAGGCTCCCCGCCAGCGGCCCCGCCCCCGCGATGACCACCAGCGGCCTAGGGTCCATGTCCTGCCACGAGGCGGCCGCCTCGAGCAGGATGCCGAAGCCCTTTTGCGGCACGAGCCGCCCGGCGCCGAGCACGACCGGCCGGCCTCCCCCTCCCGGTCCGGCCCAGTCCGGTCCGGGCCAGTCCGGCCCGGCCGGCCCCGGTGCCGGGGAGCCCCCCGCCCGCTGGGCACCCGCCTTGCTGGCGGGCGGCGCGGGGACGACGGCGTGGCCGACCCGGCGCGCGCCCGCCGCCCGCATCCGCGCTTCCAGGTCGCCGGACACGCACAGCACCGTGTCGGCGCCGCGGGCCACGATGGCCTCCAGCGCCCGGTAGGCCAGCGCCGGAATGCCGCCCGCGAGCGGCGGCGCGTTGTGCACCGTCACCACCAGCGCCGGCCGGCGGCGGCCACTGAGGGCCAGCGCGCACAGCGCTCCCGCGCGGATCCCGTGCGCGTGCACCACGTCGGCGCCGGCCAGCAAGCGCCGCAGCCGCGCCAGCGTCCCCGCGTCCCGCGGCCGCGGCCGGTCCCCGATCTCTACCGCACCGAACGAGATCGGCGTTCCCCGCGCCGTGCCGGTCCCCGGCGCGGTGCCGGTCCCCGGCGCCGTGCCGATCTCCCGCACCGTGGCCCGCGGGCCTAGCACCGCGACCCGCGCGCCCCGCTCGGCCAGGCCGGCCGCGAGCATCCGGACGTGCGCGCCCATCCCGCCGTGGCTGGTCCCCAGCACCAGCGCCACCCGGGCCCCGGGCCCGGCGGTCACTGGCCGGCCGGGACGCGCGGGGGGCGCAGGCGGGCGATCGCGGCCTTGGCGTCGCCGCCGTCCAGGGCCGCCGCGATGGCCAGGAACACGCCGGTGACGACGGCGGCGACCGCCACCGAGACGGCGACGTTGGGAAAGAAGCCGGACACCCGGATCACCATCGCCAGCCCGGTGCCCGCCGCCGTGGCGCACACGCACCCGGCCAGGCCCGCGCCGAACGCCCGCCACATCCCCGCCAGCGGCGCGCTCCCCCGCTCCCGCCGGACCAGGAGCAGCAGCGCGACGCCCGCCGCGGTCAGCCCGATCGTCGTCCCCAGCCCGAGCGCGGGCACCACCCGCGACCGGGGGATGAACGGCACGATCGCCAGGTCCGCGATGATCACCAGCAGCCATCCGGCGCTGAGCGCCAGGGCCGGCGCCCGGTTGCGGCCGAGCGCGTACAGCACCCGCGACAGGTTCGCCGACAGCCCGTACCCGATCAGGCCCGGCGCGAAGACGGCCAGCGCGGTGGACAGCACCCACGCGCCCGTCGGGGAATGCGACTCGAAGACCCGCGCCAGCGGGATCCGGGTCCCGGCCAGCGCCGCCGCGCCCAGCATCGACGCCAGCAGCACCGCGCGCGTCGACGCGGCCGCCGTCTCGTCGAAGTCACCGTCGCCGGCCTGGCCGCCCGCCCCCGCTGGGCCGGGCTGGCTGGCCGCCAGCTCGGGGAACGCGCTGGTCGCGATCGGCACCGCGAGCACCGCGAACGGGACGACGAACACCGCCCACGCGAACCCGTACAACACCAGCGCGCCGGACATGCCGTACCGGTTGGCCAGCACGATGACCACCGCGACGGAGGCGTCCTGGGCGATGAGCGCCAAGACGCCCGCCATCGCCAGCTTCCGCACCCGCGCGCCGACTCCCGACGGGAACCGCAGCGTGGGGCGCGGCGCCAGGTGCAGCCGCCAGGCGGGCACCAGCGCGGTGGCCGCCAGCATGACCACGCCCAGGGTGGTGCCGCCCGACAGCAGGTACTCCGGGAACGCGGGGAGCGCGGCGAGATGGTTCACGTACTGCTCGCCGACGACGCCGAACCCGACATACGCCCCGACGACGACCAGGGAGGATAGCAACGGGGCGAGCGCGGGCGCGCCGAAGCGCCGGTGGGACTGCAAGATCCCGTACAGCACGACCGCCAGCCCGTACAGCAGCACCTGGGGCGCGAACACGATCAGCATCCGCGTGCCGACTCCGGCCAGGCTGCCGTGCGGGCAGCCGCTCGCATCGGACAGGGCCGCCGTCACGATGGGCCGGGCGGCCACCGCGAGCAGCGCGCTGACCGGCAGGAGCAGCACGACCGTCCAGGTCAGCAGCGCGGAAGCGATCTGCCGGATCTGCTCGCGCTCGTTCCTGGCGCTCCCCCCGCCAGGACCGCGCTCGCTAGCACCGCCCTCGCGGTCGACCCGGCCGGCCAGGACCGGCACCACCACCGAGCTCAGCGCGCCGCCCAAGACGATGTCGTAGATGATGTTCGGCACCATGTTGGCCGTGGTGTAGGCGGTTCCCAGGCACGTGGTGCCCACGGTGTGCGCGAACACGACCTGCCGCCCGAAGCCAACCACCCGGGCCGCGATGGTGAGCGCCCCAATCGTCAGCGCGGCCCGGCCAAAGCCCCGGCCCCGCCGCCGACTCTCGCCGACGCGCTCGGCCACCGGCGCTATCACTCCGGCTGGACGGAGGCGGGCACACGTCTGCGGCCGAGCATGTCGAGCCAGTTCAGTGCGGGGGTGCGGGCGATTACCTTGGTGAAGCTGACCTTCTCGGACGCGGCCGTGAGGGCGACGATCCCCGCGAGAACGCCGGCCCGGGCCGGACGCCCCAGCGAGCTCGCCGCGGCGACGCCGAGCATCGCCCCCAGCGCGTTGGCCCCCGCGTCGCCGAGCATGGCCCGCTCGCCGAGGTCCTCCGGGAGGACGGCCAGGGCCGCCCCCGCCGGGACGGCGACCGCCGTGATCCCGCGCCCGCCACCGGAGGTGGCGGCCGCGGCCCCGATCATCCCCGCCGACAGCGCGGCCACCTTGATCGCGCGGCCCGGGCGCAGGTCGAACAGGTTGAGCAGGTTCGCCGCGCCGGCGATGAGGCCCACGTTGACCGCGCAGCCGAGCACGCTGTCGCCGGGGCGGCGCAGCAGCAGCGCGCCCGCCACGCCGGTCGCGCCGATGCCGGCCAGCTTGACCGTCCCCGTGGTCAACTCGCCGTGGGCCAGCGCGCCCAGGTGACCGCGCAGGCCGCGGCGCTTGCCGGAGCCTTTGAGGTCATCGAGGGCGCCGAAGGCCACCGCTCCCCCGCCCGCGACGGCCAGGGCGAGCAGCGAACGGGAGGCCCCGTCTCGTTGCGGGGAAGCGGGGGACGCAGCCGGGAACCCTGACCGGGACAGCCCCGACAGGGCCAGTGCCACCACGATGGCACCGGTCGCGGCGGCCGGCCCCTCCAGGAGGGTGACGGGCTCGCCGCGGTGGTTGACGCGGGCCCAGGCCTTCTCCCCCCCGGGCGGGAAGCGGGTGAGCACCCGGTAGGCCAGGCGCGCGCCGCCGGCGGCAGTGACCCCAGCGGTGGCCCCGGCCAGCGCCGTCACTTCTTCTTCACCGGCGTTCCGCCATTCGCTGTCGTCGGCTGGGTCGTCGGGCTGGCCGTCACGCTGGGCGTGGGCACCGGGCCCGGGCTCACCGCGGCGGCACCCGAAATACCGTAGCTGCTCGGCTTGCCGCCCGCCAGCAAGACGGCGAACGCCTGCATGACCGTGATCTGGCCCTGGGTCGTGTCCGCGTTGTCAACGGTGGACAGCTGGCTGGAGGCGCTGGAGGAGCGCAGCACCGAGATGGCGCTGCCCTGCTGCCCGGATATCCCGGTGCTCCCGGCCGCCACGGTGGCGGCGCTGGCCGCGGCGAACTGCTGGGCGATCGCGACGAGGACCTCGTTGGCGGGGTCGCTGGCCCCCGTCGCGGGCACGGCTCCCGGCGCGACGATGACCACCAGGGTGGCCCGGTCGGTGGGCGTGCCGTTGAAGGTGAGGAAGCCGGCCTGCGCGTACGCCTTGAGCAGCGTCAGCGCGCTGGCCTGCGACCGCGGCGCCGGGCCGCCCCCGGGCTGGGCCTGCGTGCCCGCAGCGTCCGGCTTGGCCACGATGGCGCTGGCGATGAGCTGCGCCGCCTGCTGCTGGTAGGTCGTCTGCGGGTCCGCGCCCGGCGCGAGGGCGGTGCCGTCGGCGCTGGCGATCGACCCGCTGACGCTGGACATCGTCGACTTGGTCGCGCCCGACAGGTCATTGAACGCCGGCGTCAGGGAGACCTGCCCGGTCACGGTGGCCCCGGCGGCGGCGGCGGCCCTCTTGACGCCGTCGATGATCACGCCGGGCGCGCCCGGCTCGGTGACCAAGACGACCTTCTGGCCATCCAGCAGGTGGCCCTGGCCCAGCAGGGCGGACTCCGAGGACTGCAGGAACGCGTCGGCCCCGTTCGCCTGCGCGGCGTAGGCGTCGCGCTGCGCGCTGGCCGCGCTCAGCTGGCTCTTAACGGAGTTCGAGGTGCTCTGCAGGATGCTGAGCGCGTTCGGCTGGAACTCCGTGGAGCCAAGGACGATGCCGACCGCGAGCGCGAGGAAGACCGCGACGATGGAGACGAGGTGATATCGAAAGTCAATCAATGGAATAGTCCGGTGAACCAGTAGGAGAAGGTGTGCCAGGTGGCGCTGAAGTAGTTGCCGAGGATCGGCCCGGCGGGTGAGGAGGCGACGGCGACGACGAGGGTGAACGCGGCCGCCAGCACCAGGCCGAGCAGCGCCCACCAGGAGATGCGGCTCTGGTAGAGCTGATGGACGCCGCGGGCGTTGACGACCTTGTCGCCAACCCGCAGGTGAGTCAGGAACGTGCTTGACATGCCCGGCCGCCCCTTGGACAAGAACCCCTCCAGCGTCCAGTGGGTGCCGACGACGGCGATGAGGCTCGCGCCGAGCGCGTCGGCCAGCAGCATCGCCACGTCTTCGCTGGTGCCGGCGGCGGGGAGGATGGCGGCGTCGAGGTCCAGGTCGGTGAGCCGGGCCAGGCCCGGGGCGCGGCCGTCGGGGTAGGCGTGCACGACCAGCTCCGCGCCGCACGCCAGCGCGTCGTCGGAGACCGAGTCCATGTCGCCGATGATGACCTGCGGCCGGTACCCGGCCTCCAGCAGCGCGTCCGAGCCGCCGTCGACGGCCAGCATGACCGGGCGGTACTCGCGGATGTAGGGCCGCAGCGCCCGCAGGTCCTCCCGGTAGCGGTAGCCGCGGACCACGACGAGGACGTGCTTGTTGCGCATGGACGTGCGCAGCTTGGGGACCGTGATGCCGTTGGTGAGCAGGTCGCGCTCGCGGCGCAGGAACTCCAGCGTGTTGGCGGCGAAGGAGTCGATCTGGGCGGCGACCCCGGCCTCGGCCTCGGCTAGGGCGGCGGCCACCGACTCGGCCGTCTGCAGCGTGCCCTTGGCGACCACCTCGGGACTGGCGGCCGGCCCGGCGGGGACCGCCGCCCGGTCGTCCTGCGGGTTCCCGGCGCCGTCCGCGCCCTTGGCGGCCTGCCCGGCGGGGAGCTCGGTGTAGAGCGTGTCCGCGTCCAGCCGGACCAGCGCGCCCTCCTGGACGCGGGTGAGCACGTCGTGGCCGACATCGTCGACCAGCGGGATGCCGGCGTCGATCAGCATCTGCGGGCCCAGGTTCGGGTAGCGGCCGGTGATCGACTTGGCCGCGTTGACCACGGCGGCGACCTTGCAGGCGATGAGCTCATCGGCGCTGACCCGGTCCAGGTCGGGGTGGTCGATGACGGCAATCTCACCAGGAACCAGCCGCTTGACCAGGGCCTTGGTCTTCACGTCAACGCGCGCGGTGGCCAGGATGCCCGGCGGGGCGTCCGCTTTGCCCCGCCTCACCTGCGGAATCCTTACCGTCGGTACCTTCATCGCCTTCAAATGGTGCCAGAGGCGGACGCTGCGCCCGCCCTGCATTGAGAGTACGGCGTGTTCGGGCCAACGGGGCTTATGGTGGGAACGTGACTGCTCAGCCTCAGGATGCGATCCGGCTCACCTCGCTCTCGCACGGCGCCGGCTGCGCCTGCAAGCTACCACTGTCGTCCCTGGACAAACTAATGGCGACCCTCGGTGACGGCGCGCTCGGCGACGCCGCTGGCGCCCGGCGCGGGGACCTGCTCGTGGGGCTGGCCGAGGGCGATGACGCGGCCGTGCTGCGCCTGGACGCCGAGCGGGCCCTGGTCGTGACCACCGACTTCTTCACGCCGATTGTCGACGACCCGCGCGACTGGGGGCGGATCGCGGCGGCGAACGCCCTGTCCGACGTGTACGCGATGGGCGGGCGCCCGCTGATCGCGCTGAACCTGACCGCCTGGCCGGGCGAGACCTTGTCGCTGGACATCCTGGCGGAGGTGCTGCGCGGCGGGGCGTCGGTCGCCGCCGAGGCGGGCTGCCTGGTCGCCGGCGGGCACACCATCGACGATCCGGAGCCGAAGTACGGGATGGCCGTGACCGGCCTGGCCTCCCCCGGCGCCCTGATGACCCTTGCCGCCGCCGCCGCCGGCGACGCCCTGGTGCTGACCAAGCCCATCGGCACCGGGGTCATCGCGACCGCCCACAAGCGGGACTCGGCCCCCGCTGACGTGCTGGCGTCGGCCGTGTCCTGGATGACCACGCTGAACGCCGCCGCCAGCGAGGCGGCGCTGGCCGCCGGGGTCCGCGCGGCGACCGACGTGACCGGGTTCTCGCTGCTGGGGCACCTGCACCGGATGCTGCGCGCCTCCGGGGTGAGCGCGGAGGTCCGCGCCGGGGCGGTGCCGCTGCTGCCGGGCGCCCTGTCGCTGACGGCGGCGGGCTTCGTCTCCGGCGGCACCCGCAACAACATCGCCTACCTGGCCTCGTGGGCCTCCTTCGCCTCGGGCGTGCCCGATGACGTCGCGATCTTGCTGCAGGACGCGCAGACCTCGGGCGGGCTGCTGCTGGCGTCCTCCGCGCCGGGCATCCTGCTGGCCGAACTGGCCGCGCGCGACGTCCCCGGCGTGGTCATCGGCCAGGTCACCGCGGGGCCCGCGGGCCACATCGCCGTCCGCCTGTAGCGTGCTGGCGCCCGCGCTGGGTATATGAGCCGGGCGGGCACCCGACCGACCGCGCCCGGGAACCGTTTCCCCCGGGGGCGGCAATCCATTTCCGCGCCCGCCGCGAACAAGTGGCGGGCGGGCGGGCGACCCCGCTCGCCCGCATCAGGGGCCCGCCCGGGATAGTGGAATGTAACGAATGTATATCAACGATCCATGTGGCATGTTGCCAGGTCAGACGGCCGTAAGCAGTCGACTGGCGTATCACGCGCATCACTTGTCACCGCAAGGCCGGCCCGTGGGGATGCCCGGCGGCGCCGGAATGTCGGTGGTCGCGGTTAGGGTGGTTCCATGACGATCCGAACAGATTGTCGGTCCGATTCCGAGGTTCACGGGCAAGAGCAGGCCGCGGAGCACATACACGGGATCTGCCTGAAGACCGGCCCCCCGCGGCGGGTCGGCGTCGAGCTTGAGTGGCTGGTCCGCGACGCCCGCGACCCCGCCCTGCCGGTGAGCACGGAGCGGATCGCGGCGGCCGTCTCGCGGTTCACCGAGGGCCCTGTGATCAAGGACAGTGTGATCAAGGACAGTGTGATCAAGGACACTGTGATTGGACAGGGGACCGCCCTTGACGGAAGGCCAGCTCCCGGCGCCGAGCTAAGGGGCGCTGCACCAGTGGCCGCGCACAGGCTTCCCTCCTCGTCCGCGCCCGGCGTGTTGCCGTCGGGCGCTTTCCTCACCGCCGAGCCGGGCGGGCAGCTGGAGCTGAGCTCGCTGCCCGCGGACTCCCTCGCCGAATGCGTCGCCGCCACCAGCGGCGATCTCGCCGCACTGCGCGCGGCGGGCGCCCGCGCGGGCCTTGAGCTCGCCGGGTACGGGATCGATCCCATCCGGCCGCCACGGCGGCTGCTGGATCAGCCCCGGTACCGCGCGATGGAGGCGTTCTTCGACCGCGACGGCCCCTGGGGCCGGCGGATGATGTGCTCCACCGCCTCCGTCCAGGTATGCCTGGACGCCGGGGATGACGGGGACGGTTTCGCCGGGTACCGGTACCGCTGGCGGCTGGTGCACGCGATCGGGCCGGTGCTGGTCGCCGCCTTCGCGAACTCGCCGCTGCGCGCCGGGCGGGCGACCGGCTGGCGATCATCCAGGCAGCAGGCGTGGGCGCACATGGACCCGGGCCGGACCCGGCCGCCGCGCGTGGCCGACGGTCATGACCCGCGCGACGCCTGGACCCGGTACGCGCTGGATGCCCAGCTCATGTGCGTGCGCGGGCCCGAGACGGCGGACTGGGCCGCGCCGCCGGGCGTGACCCTGCGCGACTGGGTGCGGGGCGACTGGGCCAGCCAGGACGGGCGCCGCGGCGCCGTCAACGGCGGGCTGCGCCCGCCGACGGCCGAAGACCTGGGATATCACCTGTCCACGCTGTTCCCGCCGGTGCGGCCGCGCGGGCACCTGGAGCTGCGGATGATCGACGCGCAGCCCGGCGACGGCTGGATCGTGCCGCTCGCGGTCGCCACCGCGTTGCTCGACGATCCGCGGGCAGCAGAAGCGGCGATGGCGGCCACCGAGCCGCTGACCGCGAACGGCGGCGACCCGTGGCTGCGCGCGGCGTGGCTCGGGCCGGTCGATCCCGCGATCGGCCGCGCCAGCCGGGAGTGCTTCGCCGCCGCGCGGGGCGCGCTGGACCGGATGGGCGTGCCCGCCGTGATCACCACGGCGGTGGACGCCTTCATCGAGGACTACGTGAGCAGGGATCGATGCCCGGCCGACGACACGGAGTACGCGGCGAACACGACGGAGGATGCCGGATGACCGAGACACCCACGACGGGCGAGGCGCTGCGGGATCGCATCGCGGCCGAGCTGATCGCCGCGCGGGAGCGCACCACGCTGCTGACCAGCGCGGTGGACGAGCCGGACCTCATCCGGCAGCACTCACCGCTGATGTCGCCGCTGGTGTGGGACCTGGCTCACATCGCCAACCAGGAGGAGCTGTGGCTGCTGCGCGAGGTCGGCGGCCGCGACCCGATGCACCCGGAGATCGACCCGTTGTACGACGCGTTCGAGCATCCGCGGGCGCAGCGGCCCTCGCTCCCGCTCCTGGCGCCGGGCGAGGCGCGCGCCTATGGTCATGAGGTTCGCGGGCGGGTCCTTGACCTCCTGGAGAAGGCCCGGTTCGGGGACACGCGGCTAACCACGGGCGGCTTCGGGTTCGGGATGGTCGCCCAGCACGAGGTCCAGCATGACGAGACGATGCTCGCCACCCACCAGCTGCGGGCGGGCGCACCCGCGCTGACCGCCCCGCCGCCCCCGCCCGCCCCGGCTGACGCGGCCACGCTGCCGGCTGAGGTGCTGGTCCCCGGGGGGCCGTTCACGATGGGGACCTCGACCGAGCCATGGGCGCTGGATAATGAGCGGCCCGCGCACCAGGTCCACGTTCCCGCGTTCTACCTGGACACCGCGCCCGTCACCAACGAGGCGTACGCCGGCTTCATCGCCGGCGGCGGCTATGACGACTCCCGCTGGTGGACCGCGGACGGCTGGGCGCACCGGCAGCGGGCCGGGCTGTTCGCCCCGCTGTTCTGGCAGCGCGATGGCGGCCAGTGGCTGCGGACGTCGTTCGGAGTGACCGCGCCGGTCGTGGCGGACGAGCCGGTCATGCACGTGTCCTGGTATGAGGCCGACGCGTACGCGCGGTGGGCGGGCCGGCGGCTGCCGACCGAGGCAGAGTGGGAGAAGGCGGCCCGGTTCCACCCGGCCTCCAGTGAATCCCGGCGCTACCCGTGGGGCAACGCCGACCCGACGCCGGAGGTTGCCAACCTCGGCCAGCGGCACCTGCGCCCCGCGCCCGCCGGGTCCTATCCGGCCGGCGCCGCGCCCTGCGGCGCCCGGCAGCTCATCGGCGACGTGTGGGAGTGGACGAGCTCGGACTTCGCGCCCTACCCCGGCTTCGAGGCGTGGCCGTACAAGGAGTACTCGCTGGTGTTCTTCGGCCCGGAGTACAAGGTGCTGCGCGGCGGCTCGTTCGGCGTCTCCCCGGTCGCCTGCCGGGGAACGTTCCGCAACTGGGACTACCCCGTCCGGCGGCAGATCTTCGCCGGGTTCCGGACAGCGCGGTCAGCCCCCGAGCGCCCCGCGGAGCTTGCCTGATGTGTCGGCACCTGGCCTACCTCGGGCCGGCCCGGGCGCTGCGGTCACTGCTCATCGACCCGCCGCACGGGCTGTACCGGCAGTCGTGGGCGCCGCGCAGGCAGCGGCACGGGACGGTGAACGCCGACGGGTTCGGCGTCGGCTGGTACGCCGACGGGGATCCCGTTCCCGCCCGGTACCGGCGTGGCACGCCGATCTGGGGTGACGCGTCGCTGCCGGACATCGCGCGGGTGACCCGGTCAGGTGCCGTGCTGGCGGCCGTGCGGTCGGCCACGCCCGGGATGGCGCTCGGCGAGGCGGCCGCCGCGCCGTTCGCCGCGGATACCTGGCTGTTCAGCCACAACGGCGTGCTCGACGGCTGGCCCGGCAGCGCCGCGCGGGCGTCGGCTCCGGCTGACGTCCTCGCGTCCATGGAGGCGATGAGCGACTCGGCGCTGCTGTGGGCGCTGGTCCTGGACCGCCTGCGGGCAGGGGCCGCGCCCGGCGCGGCACTGGCCGCGACCATCGCGGCGATCGAGTCGGCCGGGGGCACCGGGCGGTTCAACTTCCTGCTCACCGACGGGGCGACGATCGCCGCCACCGCGTGCGGGGACACCCTCTGGTACCGGGCCGGGGCACTTCGTCCCGCCGAGGACACGCTGCCCGCCGTCGGCGGGGACATGGCCGTGGTGGTCGCGTCCGAGCCGTCCGACGACGCTCCCGGCTGGACCGAGGTCCCCGGCCGGCATGTGCTCAGCGCCGTTCCCGGCCGCGTCGACGTCCGCCCCCTAGCGGCCCCCGCCACCCCCCCGATCCTGCCCCAGACGACCCCACTGCCCCAGATGACCCCACTGCCTCAGACAGCCCCACTGCCCAACGCAGAGAGGACGCCAACCCGATGACGACCATCGAGCGACTGCTGCCCGTCGGATTCCTGGACGAGGCGCTGCGCCACGACGCCCGCGCCGGGCTGACCGCCACGCCGAAGTCGCTGCCACCCAAGTGGTTCTACGACGCGCAGGGCAGCGCGCTGTTCGACAAGATCACCGAACTGCCGGAGTACTACCCGACCCGCGCCGAGCGGTCCATCCTGCGCGAGGTGGCCCGGTCGGTCGCCGGGCTGACCGGTGCCCGCACGCTGGTGGAGCTCGGCGGCGGCTCGTCGGACAAGACCCGGCTGCTGCTCGACGCGCTGCGCTCGTGGGGCACGCTGGGCAGCTACGTTAGCGTGGACGTCAGCGAGTCCGCGCTGCGGGCGGCCGGGGACGCGCTCGCGGTGGAGTATCCGGGGCTGGAGGTGCACGCCGTGGTCTCGGACTTCGAGGAGCGCCTCGGGCTGCCCGCCGCCGCCGCGGGCCCGCGGCTGGTCGCCGTCCTCGGGTCCACGATCGGCAACATGACCCCGGCGCAGCGGGAGGAGTTCCTCGCGCGGGTCCGGGCGCAGCTGCGGCCGGGCGACGCGTTCCTGCTCGGCACCGACCTCGTCAAGGAGCCGGCGACGCTGGTGGCCGCCTATGACGACGTGGCGGGGGTGACCGCCGCGTTCAACAAGAACGTCCTGGCGGTGCTCAACGCGCAGCTCGGCGCGGACTTCGACCTGGACGCGTTCGACCACGTCTCGACGTGGAACGCCGAGGCCGAGTGGATCGAGATGCGACTGCGCTCGGCCGCCGACCAGGATGTCCGGCTGCCCGGCATCGGCCTGACGGTGCACTTCGCCGCGGGCGAGGAGATGCGCACCGAGATCTCCGCCAAGTTCCGCCGCGACGGCGTGGAACGCGAGCTAGCGGCCGCCGGCCTCGCTATGCGCTCCTGGTGGACCGACCCGGAGGGCCAGTTCGGCCTGTCCCTGTCCGTACCCGCCCTCTCTTAAGCAGGACGCCCCTCACGGAATCCGCGCAGTTGAAATCCTCGCGAGATGCCCGGGTACTTCGCCGGCGGGATAACCGTTTTCCCTACGGCCGGCCGGCGGAGCCGCCGGCGATCTCGTAGGACCACAGCTCGCTGTGCACGCCGACCGGCCCGGGTGCCTCGCCGCCGGCCCGCTCTTGCGCCGAGCGGTGGCCGTGGCCGAAGGCGGGCGAGCTCAGCCACGCCTTGAAGGACTCCTCGTCCCGCCAGCGGGTCACCACGAGCCACGTCGTGCGGTCATCGGCCGGCTTGAGCAGCTCAAAGCCCTCGAAGCCGTCCTGGTCGTCGACCGCGCCGGCGCGGGCGGCGAACCTGCGGGCCAGCTCGTCGCCGCTGCCGGCGGGCACCGTAATCGCGTTGATCTTCACCACAGTCATGGCCCCGATCATGCCAGCCCGCCCGCGCGCGGGCCGGCCGGGCCTACCGCTTGACGCCCGCGCCGGAGTGCATGAACAGGCCCGCCGGCGGCGTCCGCTCGCTCACGCCGGCGACCCAGGCCCGGGCGGCCACCAGGCCGGGCGGCACGACGTCAGTCCCGGCGAAGAACGACGCGAAGTCCTCTGGTGAGTGACGGTAGGTCTGCGCGGCCGTGTACGCGGGCTTTATCTTCTGCTCGGGCCTGTCGTCCTCGGCGCGTCCGACCGACATGATGAGCCAGGAGCCAGACGGCACCCGCGACAGGTACGCCCCGGTCAGCTCGCGCACCCGCTCGGCCGGCAGGAAGTGCCCGACGCTGCCCATGATGATGCCGGCCGGCTGGCTGAGGTCCAGGACGCTGACCGTGCCCGGATCGCTGAGCACGGCCCGCGGGTCGCCCAGGTCGGCCAGGACGGGCTCCAGCCCCACGGTGCCCGCCAGCAGCGCTCGCGTGTGCAGCGCCACGACCGGGTCGTTGTCCACGTAGGCGAACCGGGCGCCCGGGATCACCTCGCGGGCCGCCTCGTGGACGGCCGGGCTGGCGGGCAGGCCCGCGCCCAGGTCCAGGAACTGGCGGATGCCGCCCTCGCGGGCGGCCCGCGCGGTGGCCGCGCACAGGAACTGCCGGTTGCCGCGCACCAGGTCCCGCATCCCCGGGTCAAGGGCGAGCAACTGCTCGCCGAGCAGCCGGTCGGCCGCGAAGTTGTCCTTGCCGCCCAGCCAGTAGTCGTAGACGCGGGCGATGTTGGGCTTGGTGACGTCAATTCCCGGTGAGGGCGGCGTTTCCGGCATACCCCGATCATGTCACCGCACCGGCCGGCCTGGGCGGGGCCGCGGCCTTAACGATCAATCGAATGTACATGTACGGGGTTGATCGGTTTGCTCGCGCGTGATGGCATGACGGCGTAGGGTTTCCCCCGAATACTCGCTTACCCGCCAGCGAGGGATATGGAGGCTGCGGTGGAGCCGCCCTCGTTCAACCCGGAGGTGCCGAGCATCGCCCGGGTCTACGATTACCTGCTAGGCGGCAAGGACCACTTTCCCGCTGACCGGGAAGTCGGGGATATCTTCATCAGGCAGTTTCCCGGTGCGGTCGCCATCGCTATGGACAATCGCGCCTGCTTGACGAGGGCGGTCGATTTCATCGCCGCCGGACTCGGCATCGGCCAGTTCATCGACCTCGGTTCCGGCCTCCCGACGGCCGACAACGTGCACCAGGTCGCGCAGCGCGCCAACCCGGCGGCCCGCGTCGCCTACGTGGACAACGACCCGAGCGTGCTGGCCCACGGCCGGGCGCTGCTCGCCGAGGACGACCAGACGATCGTGGTCCAGGCCGACATCACCAGCCCCCAGGCCGTCCTCGGCCTGCCGGAGGTCCGCGAGCTGCTTGACCTCAACCGCCCGGTCGCGGTCATCGCCAGCGCGATACTGCACCACGTGACCGACGCCGAGGACCCGGTCTCCCTCATCACCGCGGTCAAGGAGGTGGTCCCGGCGGGCAGCGCGCTGTTCATCTCGCACTTCCGCACGCTCGGGGACCCGGACTCGGCCGCGATGGAAGAGGTGCTGCAGGAGGCCTTCGGCCGGGGCGCCTGGCGGACCGACGCGCAGATCGCGGAGTACTTCGCCGGCACCGACCTGCTCGAGCCAGGCATCGTGCCCTGCGCCCAGTGGCACCCGGGCAAGGACCCCGGTGAGCTCTCCGGCTACCAGCGCCTCATCGTCGCCGGCCTCGCGGTCAAGCCCTAGCCGTCCGTTGGGGCACGGGGCCAATGGCGTGTCCGGCTCATTGTCATAGCGGCACACTGCCTTCACGCCCTTGTTGTAGAACACTGCTATCACTAGCCCAGGATGCTCATTGACAGGCATCACGAGCTGTTCCTAGCGTGAGCCTCACCAGGGCCAGGAAACCGTGCGCTTCCCGAGCAGCGATGAGGTGGCAGGATTGGCGGACATTGTCGTCGGGGTCGCCTCATCGCACACGCCGCAGCTCAGTTCCGGCGTGGACATGTGGACCGACCACGCCGAGCGGGACCAGCGCGCCCCGCGGCTGCTGGGCCGCGATGCCCGCTACCACACCTATGACGAGCTCCTCGTCGTCGCGCCGCCCCCGGTGGCCGGCCAGCTTGACCGCGTTACCTGGGACGCGAAGTACGCGCGCTGCCAGGCCGCCATCGCGGCCCTGGCGGCGACGCTGGACGCGGCCCGCCCCGACATCGCGGTCATCATCGGCGACGACCAGCGCGAGCTGTTCCTCGACGACGGCATCCCGGCGTTCGCGTGCTTCGCCGGCCCGCAGATCATCGACCACAAGCCGCCGGCCGAGGACTTCGCCCGCATCCCCAAGGGCATCCAGGCGGCCTACTGGGCGGTCCACCAGGACGAGCCCGCCGCGCATCAGGTGCAGGCGGGCCTGAGCATGCACCTGGCCGAGCAACTGGCGCTGGCGGACTTCGACCTCACCGTGTTCACCCAGCAGCCGCACGGCCGTACCCTCGGCCACGCGTTCACGTTCCCGCGCTACCGGCTCGGCCTCGACCCCGGCACGCCGATCGTCCCGGTCTTCGTCAACACGTACTACCCGCCGAACGTCCCCTCGGCCGCCCGCTGCTACGCCCTTGGCCAGGCGATCGCCAGCGCCGTCGCGAGCTGGCCCGCGAGCGGGCGGGTGGCGGTCATCGCCTCCGGCGGCCTGTCTCACTTCGTCATCGACGAACGGCTCGACCGCGGCGTGCTGAGGGGGATCGCGGCCGGCGACGCCGCCGCGCTGGGCGCCATCCCGCGCGCGGCGCTGCGCTCGGGCAACTCCGAGATCCTCAACTGGATCACCGCCGCCGGCGCCCTGGCCAGCCTGCGCGCCACGGTCGTGGACTACGTGCCCGGCTACCGTTCCCCGGCGGGAACCGGCACCGGAATGGCCTTCGCGCAGTGGACCCCGCCCCTGCTCCAGGCCGATGCCGCCCAGGCCGATACCGGCCCGCCCGATACAGCCCCGCCCGATACAGCCCCGCCCGACAGGAGCCAGCATGTATAACGGCGTTCCCGTGCTCGACGTCCACGGCCACGTGTCCGTGCCGTTCGCCGCCAACTCCCTGCTCATGCTCATGATGGGCTCCAACACCCCGATGGACTCCCCCATCGGCCAGCCGAAGGCCGGCCCGGCCGCGGTCAGCGCCGAGGACTTCCACGCCGCCGCCGCCGGCCACGCCCGCTACATGGACGAGCGAAACATCGACGTGCAGGTCATCGGGCCGCGCCCGTTCCTGATGATGGGCTGGATGGAGCCGCACCTGCTGCCGTCGTGGGCGCGCTACGTCAACGACATGATCCACCAGCAGTGCCAGATGTTCCCCGGCCGGTTCCTCGGCGCGGCGATGCTCCCGCAGGTCAGCGACGCGCCCGACCTGTCAAACTGCATCGGCGAGCTGAACCGGTGCGTCCGGGACTACGGCTTCGTCGCCGCCTACGTCTCCCCCGACCCGGCCGGCCGGCGCACCACGCCCGGGATGCACGAGCCGTACTGGTTCCCGCTGTACGCGCGGGCGCAGGAGCTGGGCGTCCCGCTCATCGTGCACGGGACCAACTCGCTGGATCCCCGCTACCGGGTCGTGCCGCACAACTACCAGCTCGGGTTCTTGACCGAGCAGTACCTGGCCGGGCAGTTCCTGTCCCACGGAGACGTCTTCTCGCGGTTCCCCGAGCTGAGGGTCATCATCTGCCACTGCGGCGGCGCGCTGGACCGTTTCATCCCCACCGACCACCACATCGCGCAAAAGGACCTCAGCGGCAA
This sequence comes from Streptosporangiaceae bacterium, assembly GCA_025935815.1. Classification (GTDB taxonomy): domain Bacteria; phylum Actinomycetota; class Actinomycetes; order Streptosporangiales; family Streptosporangiaceae; genus Trebonia. The sequence goes on along the minus strand of JAICUO010000016.1, from coordinate 7,602 downwards.
CTTGTTCTACGACACCTGCGGGTACGACCTGAACTTCCTGGAGGCGGCGATCAAGCAGCGCGGCGTGCCGCGGATGCTGTTCGGCACCGAAGCCCCGGGAAGCGGGCGGGCCGTGCGCCCGGAGACCGGGCGGACCTGCGATGACCTGGTCCCCGTGATCGACAGTTTCGATTTCCTGACGCCGGACGATAAGCTCGCGATCTTCAACGCGAACCCAGCCCGGGTGATCCCGGCCCTGGGCAAGGTGAAAGGCTGATCGCCGTGCCAGACATCGAGCAGGCCCCCGCGCACGCGACCCGGGCGGAAACCGTTGGCAGCCTCCTGCGCGGCGCGGCGGTGCTGCGCGCCGCCCGCCGCGGCAGCCTGGCCGACCAGGCGGTCCTCGACGACGCCGCGCTGGACGCCATCAAGATGCAGGAAGACGTCGGCCTGGACGTGATCACCGACGGCGAGGTCCGGCGCACCGGCTGGGTGCAGACGCCCCGCTGGCTGGACGCGTTCACGGTGACCGAGGGACGTGGCGCGCTCAACTGGCGCGGCGGTTCCGGCCACGCGGATGCTGGCCAGCGAGGCTCCGGCGTCGGCCAGACCAGCAGCCGGGGCGGCTATCCCGCGGTCACCCGGCGCGTCGCCACCGCGCGGCGCAGCGGGGACATGACCTCCGAGTACGCGTTCCTCGCCCGCTACGCCACCGCCCGGGCCAAGTTCACCATGCCGTCCCCGAGCTACCACCGCCGCTTCTGGTCGCCATCGCACTCGCTGGCCGTCTACGACCGCCCCGAGGAGTACCTGGCCGAGATCCGGGACTTCCTGCGCGAGGCAGTCGACAAGCTCATCGCGCTCGGCTGCGACTACATCCAGCTTGACGCGCCGAACTACGGGTCCTACTGCGATCCGGGTGCCCGCGAGCGCATGGCCGCCGAGGGCCGCGACCTGGAAGCCGACCTCGCCTTCGACGCCGAGCTCGACAACTCGCTGTTCGACGGGATTCCCGATGACGTCACGACCGCGCTGCACATCTGCCGGGGCAACGGCCCGGGCGGCACGTGGCACTCGGCCGGCGGGTACGGCGTCATCTCCGGCGCACTGTTCCCCAAGCTGGAGTTCAGCCGCCTCCTGCTGGAGTACGACTCCAACCGGGCCGGCGGATTCGAGCCCCTGGCCGACGTTCGCCCCGGCTCCGTCGTCGTACTCGGCTTGCTGACGACCAAGTCCGACAAGCTCGACGACGAGGCCGCCGTCGAGGCGCGCATCGCCGAGGCGACCCGCTTCAAGCCGCTGGAGGAACTGGCGCTGTCCACCCAGTGCGGGTTCGCGTCCGCTCCCGGCGACAACCCGGTCACCCCCGACGGCCAGCGCGCAAAGCTAGAGATGGTAGCCAAGCTGGCCCGCCGCACCTGGCCCGGCTGATTTCCCTCGCAACGGTCTCGGCTGGCTGCTCGGTCGCCACCCTCCTGCGTCAAGTATTCATCCGGCTTTCTCGTCACTTTCTGGTATCGCGCCGGCCAGGAATGCGATTGCCCGCGGCCGCGCTGAGGACGTGCACATCGACCTCCTTTGCCATCTGCGGGTCTTTCAGGGGGACAACCAGGTTCTCGCGCGCCTGGCTGACGTAACTGACGGCAACCACCGGGCTGACCGCGAGGGCGACATGAGCGCGGGCGAGGTCGCGCAGGACAGGCGAATCGTCGGTGAGCCATGCCCGGCGCCCGGCGCGGATTGCCGCCTCCCCGGGCTTCTGCTGAGGCTCGTCGCGGGTGAACAGGTCGAGGACGGTGAGCAGGAAGAACAGCCCAGCCGCGAGGCAGTTGCAGATCTCCATGGCGGCCGCCGCGAGCGGATCATCCGCCGACGGGGGCTTCCTGGTCCACGGCTCACACGCGCTCGTCAGGGAGTCCTGGATCCAGGCGTGGCTATCGGCGGGGGCCGCTCCGAGTCCGTGGAATGGCTCTCGATCGAACTTCTCCAGCCAGTCGAAGGTGGCGCTGACGCCGAGCTCAGCCGCGCGGACGCCCATCGCCGCCGCGCTTGCCACGGCCCGGTGCCGGAGCGAGCGGATTTCCGCCTTGATGACGTTCTCGGCGGCAGCGCTGAGCGCCAGCCCGCCCTCGGCCTTCAGGACGGGCTGCTCCGCGGCGTCGATGACGGCGCGGGCCACGCGCAGCAGTTCGCGGGGCACGCCGCCAGACATCACGTAGCACAGGGCGATGAAGGCGTGAGGCATGCCAATCACCCTGGCGTCCAGCAGGCTGGCCGCTTCCGTGAGCGTGAGCGGCTCGACCCAGACCATCTCGTCGAACAAGCCGCCCGAGGCCGTCTTCAGCGGCACCGTCCGCCGGTCGACCGCGGCCAGGGTACCGGGGGCGATGGCGAGCAGGTACACGCAGTTCGCCGTGCCGAAGGCGGCGCTCAGCTCCTCAAGGAACAGGCACGCCGCGCCCGGATCCCCGATCTGGTCCATCTCGTCGATGCCGATGATGAGCCGGATTTCCTGTTGTCCCCTCGTCCCTTCGCCGCAGCGCGGCTGGCTGGCCGCCGCACCGGTTTGCACCTGGTCCGCCTCGAGCATCGCGGCCACGACGCGCAGGGCGAAGTCGCGGTAATCATCGATTAGCTCCGGCAGCGACATCAGCTGCTCGGTGAACGAGTGGCTGGCCCCGATGCTCAGCGCCGTGCCGAGCCGGGCGGGGCTGAGCGTGCCGGTGGAAGTGCGGGTATCGGTGCGCTGGAAGTGCAAGCGGCGAAGCCGTTCCTCGGCATCCGCGCGGATGTTGGTGACCTGGCGGACTTCGACCATGGCCAGCCGGGTCCGCCAGCCGGCGGTCATGACCGCGCCAATCAGGCAGGCGAGCACGCCGATCCATTCCCAGGCGCGGGAGTCGTGCCACGGCAGCCCCGGCCAGGTGCCGCCAACCGCCTCGTAGGCCAGGCTGAACGCCAGGGCGAGAAACCCGATTCCGCCCAGGGCGCCCGCGACGTCGGACAGCCGAGCCGAGCGCGGCAGCAGGACCGGGCCGAGCAGGCGGCCCGGCAGCGAGGTATTGAACCTGACGTCCGTCAGCACCGCCCGGCACAAGCACGAGTACAGGTAAATGAGAAATTCCCTGGCGTCAAAGCGCATCGGCGCGTCGACCACGATCCGCAGCCCGCGCAGCGGCGTCGGGCACGCCTGCTCACGATCGGCCGCTGCCTGGTAGCGGGGCGTCCCGTAGTGATGCGCGCAGAAGTCCCGGATCAGGGAGGTCTTGCCGGTGCCCCGCAAGCCGCTGATGCCGATGCAGCCGGTGGCCATGTGGGCGACCTTGTCGTTCAGCTCGCGGCAGGAGGTGGTGGGAGTGAGCACCGCGAGGTCGGTCATCGGGCTGAGCCCGGCCGCCCCGCCCTGGTTGTAGTGAAAGACTGACTCGGGTTCCCTGCAAAGCGAATGAAGATGACTATTGCACCGCTCCCGCGTGTATTGGAGCACTGCCTCGTAGAGCGCCGGCCGCCACGGGGCCCTCGTGGAGACAGGCTTGAACATGAAATGCCAGAGAAGCAGGTGGAGTCCCGGAATGCGGCGAAGCAGCGCGACCCACAGCCCGAAGACATTCCGCAGGCCGTTTTCCGTGACCTGCCCCTCGGTGAGCCAGACCAGCAGCTTGGGATAGCCCTCGGCGACCTCCGCCAGGGTGCACCACCAGTCCGGGGCGATGGCCGGGCCGTCCGGCCGCGCCGCGCGGGCCATCGCGCGTTGCTCCCTCATCCGTTTTTTATCAAGCTTGCGCTGCTTTCTCGTGCGGAACGGCATGATGGCCTGCTCAGCAGCCTCGCCGCCGCGACTCCCGCTAAGTTCCGGCGCCACCATGACGTCGGCTAGGACTTGCCGGTACAGCCAGTGCGCGCGGTTCCTGGCGAACAGGTTCTGATAGACGTCATCCCGGTCAAGAAGAAGCGTCCCCGAAAGCTTCATGGGCGCATGCTACTAACCGGGACATCATGTTTCTAGCCACTTTAGCGCGAGTTCGGCAAGCCGAAGATTGCGACCTCGCACAGGGGAGTAAATGATCATGAAACCCGAGGTACCGGAAGCGCGCCAATGCCTTTCACGAAAACGCCGGCCTCTGCTCTGCCGGGAATTCCAGCCTCCGGGGGGCTTATGATTCCACGGCTGGCATTACTCCCGGCCTTAGCCGGGGTAGCGGTGGATCATGACTCCGGCGCGAGCCATCATGACGCGCTGCCTGGCCGGCACCGGGCCAGCGTGCAGGGCACCGCCGGCGGGCAGGTCCTCGGGGTTGACGCCGACGCCGAGCAGCGTGCGGGTCACGCCCTGGGCGGAGTCGAGCAGGTCATCGAGCGCCCGCGCCAGGTGCAAGCCGGTAACGGTGAGCCCTGCCTCCTGGTGAGCTGCCTCGTGGTGAGCTGCCTTGTCATGGAGTGCCTCGAGCACCGCCCGCCGGATCAGTTCCTTCAGGAACGACGCGGTGGTGCCCGCGGTCCGCTCGATGGCGGTGGTGACGTCCTGCGCGGTAAGGGTCAGCGGGACGTCGCGTCCGTACAGCCTCAGCAGCTGCTCGCGGGCGGGTGCGTCCGGCACCGCGATCTCGACGGCCACGTCGACCCGGCCGGGCCGCGCGGCCAGCGCCGGCTCCAGCAGGTCGGCCCGGTTAGTGGTCAGCAGGAACAGCAAGTCGGCGTCCGGCGCGGCGCCGTCCATGGCGTCGAGCAACTCGAAAAGCACCGGGCTGGATGACGGCCCCATCGACCGGTCCTCGGCGACCAGGTCCACGTCCTCCAACACGACGGCGGCCGGCAGCAGGGCGCGGGCCAGGTCGGCTACCGCGCCGATCGCGACCAGGGCGCGGCCGGTGAGGACCAGCCGCGTGTAATCGGTCATCTGCCCCAGCAGGTAGCGGGTGGTGTGCGTCTTGCCGGTACCGGGCGGCCCGTACAGCAGCAGGCCGCGCTTGAGGTGCTGCCCGACGTCGAGCAGCGCCTGCCGGTGGGCGGCGACGCCGAGCGCGTGCCGCTCGACCCGCGCCAGCACCGCGTCCGGCAAGACGACGTCGGCGCGGGCTAGGCCGGGCGGCTGGGCGAACGTGAGGACCACGCCGCCCATCGGGTTGAGGGAGACATCCAGCAGGTGGCCGCGGTAGACGTTCAGGGTCGAGCGGAGCGTGTCCAATTCGGCCAGGACCTGCTGGGCCTCGGCGGTCGGCAGCCCCGCGACCTCGACCTGGAGCTGGGGCAGGTGCTCGCCGGGTCCCTGGATCATGATCACGTAGCGGCCGCGCTGGTCGGTGACGAGCATGACGGCCAGGCGCAGGCAGCCGAGCGTGGAGCCGGGACCGTTCGGCAGGTCGGTCAGCGCGGGGGCGCTCAGGCGCACCGGCGGCAGCGCGTCGGCCGAGATGAGCTGCTGCAGGGACAGCCCGCCGTAGTGCGGCGGCATCGCGATGCCGTGGACGTCGACGGCCCGCCCCGCGGCGGCCGACCAGGCGTTGAGCGCGGTCTGCAGGTTGACGTGCTCGAACGCGGCCAGGTCGCGGGTGATCACCGAGTGCTGGGCGCCGTCGGCACCGAGGAATTCCAGCACGAGCGCCGAGACCTCGTTGCCGCCATCCCGCTGCGCGGCCACCTCGTGCGCCCAGTTCATGAAGCGGTGAAAGGCGACGGCGAACTCACGCGCCTCGACGTCAGAAGCCGACATGAAACGCATCATATCTCGTTTGCCAACCGGGGGCCGGCTATAGCCGAGTTAGCGGCGGTGGGCCATCATTTAGCTGGGCGATGACAACCTCGAAAGGCGCAACCGTGAGCGATTTGGACGTGATCACCTACCGGCCGGCCGCCGGGGAATACGCCTGGACGTTCGGCGGCGCTCCCCCGGTCATGCGGATCAAGACGCCGGCCGTGCTGGCGGTGTACACCGAGGACTGCTTCGCCGGACGGGTGAGCGGCCCCGGCGACCTGGTGTCCCGGCTGAACATCACCGGCCTGAACCCGCAGACCGGCCCCTTCTACATCGAGGGCGCCGAGCCAGGCGACACCGTCGCGGTCCACTTCGTGTCCCTGTCCCCGGCCCGCGACTGGGGGGCGTCGACCACGGTGCCGCTGTTCGGCGCGCTCACCGGGACCCACCTGACGGCGCTGCTCAACGACCCCCTTGAGGAGCTCATGTGGATCTGGCAGCTCGACCGGGACAAGCAGCTGTGCCGGTTCACCGCCAAGAAGTCGGACTTCACCGCTGACCTGCCGCTGAACCCCATGCACGGCACGGTCGGCGTGGCCCCGGCCGGCGGCGAGGTGCGCTCGGCGCTGGTCCCCGACGCGTTCGGCGGGAACCTGGACACCCCCGAGATGCGCGCCGGGACGACCTGCTACCTGGGCGTGAACGTGCCCGGCGCGCTGCTGTCGCTCGGCGACGGCCACGCCCGCCAGGGCGAGGGCGAGACCTGCGGCGTCGCGGTCGAGTGCGCGATGAACACGGTCTTCATCGTCGACCTGGTCAAGGGGGACGGCTCGGGCGTCCCGGCGACGCCGTGGCCACGGCTGGAAAACGACGGCTACATCATGTCGGCCGGGTCCGCCCGCCCGCTGGAGGACGCGTTCCGCGTCGCCCAGCACGACATGGTGACCTGGGTGGCCCAGCTTTGCGGCCTGGACAAGCTCGACGCCTACCAGTTCGTCACGCAGGCGGTTGAGTCCCCGCTCGCCAACGTCTGCGACACGAACTACACCTCCATCGCCAAGATGCCCAAGCGCTACCTGCCCGCCCGCGCCTACGGCACCCTGCACGACCATCTCAAGGACCTCGCCGGCGCACTTTAGCGACACCGCACTCTAGAGCCACCGCACCCCGACAATGTCGCGACAATGCCGCGACAGTTCTCAGCCGGTCACTCTTCGTGGCATTAATTCCCTCATGTTAATGAATGAGCTCGCGAGCGAACTCGCCATTGCGCTCCCCGCCGGCCCGGCGCGCGGACGCCCTGCAAACGTTCTCACGCCAAGGCCTGATACGGACGCGCTCGCGCCGATAACCTGATGCCGGGGGGGGGCGTTCCCCGTTCCGGCCCGGCATCCGCGCGAAATGCTCAGGACCGGTAAAGGGGGGAACGGAAAGCAGGAAAGCTGCGAAGGAGTGCCAAGCATGGCGAAGCAGCCTGCGCTCGGGTTCGCGGGATTGCTCCGACGGCTGCGGGTCAGGGCGGAATTGACCCAGGAGGAGCTAGCCGCGGCCGCCAGCGTCAGCGCGCGGGCGGTCAGCGACCTGGAGCGCGGCATCAACCGCACCGCGCGCCGCGACACCGCCGAGCTGCTGGCCGAGGCCCTGGACCTGGCCGGGGTCGAGCGCCAGGAGTTCCTGGCCGCGGCCCGCGGGGCGTCCACCCCTGCTCAGCGCGCGGCCCAGGCCAGGGCGGACGCGGACAAGCGGGCGGACGACGCGGACGCCTCGAACTCCGTGTGGATGGAGTCCGCGGCAAGCGGGAACTTCGTGAACCGCGAGCGCGAGCTGGCCGCCTTGCGCGAGGCGTGGTCCAGCGCGCAGGCCGGCCGGCGGGTCCTGGCGCTGGTTTCCGGCGAGCCGGGCATCGGCAAGAGCGCGCTGACGGCGCAACT
>JAICUO010000626.1 GCA_025935815.1 Streptosporangiaceae bacterium | reverse complement strand
GTGCGGCAGCTTCCCGAACGACGGGGCCAGGCCGATGCCGAACAAGATGATCGACTGGATGACGCAGATCACGCCGAGGACGAGGATCTTCGACAGCAGGTAGGCCCCGGACGACTCGCCGGCCGCCCGTTCCCGGATGTAGATAGGTCGTTCCTTGACCAGTTCTCGTACCGAGTTGGCGGCGCCGGCCAGGCAGGCACAGACCACCAGGACGAGCAGCTTGGTGATCGCGTCCTTGTTGCCGCCCTGCTGGAGGGCGTCGCCCGTCGCGGGGCCGAGGCCGAACTTGGCGGGCATGCCCGCCACCAGGCCGCCCAGCACAAGCGGAAGGATCGCGCTGACCAGCAGGAAGCCCCGGTCGGAGGCCAGCACCTTCGCGTAGCGGCGCGACAGCGTGGAGACCTGGGTCAGCCGCCCGCGGCGGCGCGGCGGGGTGAGCGGCGGCTCGCCCGCGAGCTGGGTCCCGTGCTGGGCGGCGGGCACCTGCTCGACCATCTGCGAGGCGACGTACTTCTGGTAGTAAGGCGAGGCCTTGTACTTGGCCGCCCACTCAGCGCCCCAGTCGCGGCCCGGCTCGCCGTCCAGCGCCCGCTCGAAGCCCTGGAAGACGTCGGCCCAGCGTGCCTGGCCGAAGTAGGCCAGGCCCTCATCCGGCGGCCCGTAGTAGCTGATCCGGCCGCCCGGCGCGAGGACCAGCAGCCGGTCACAGGTGTCGAGGTTCTCCATGGAGTGCGTGACCACGATGACCGTGCGGCCATCGTGGGCCAGGTCGCGCATCTGCTCCATGACCGACTTGTCCATGCCGGGATCGAGGCCGGAGGTCGGCTCGTCCAGGAACAGCAGCGACGGCTTGGTGAGCAGCTCCATCGCGACGCTGACCCGCTTGAGCTGGCCGCCGGACAGGTTCTCGGCCTTCTTCTCGGCGTGCCGGGCCAGGCCCAGCTCGGTGATCACCTCGGTGACGCGGCTGTCCCGCTCGGTCTTGCCCACGTCGGACGCGAACCGGAGCTCGGAGGCGTAGCCGAGCGCGCTGCGCGCGGTGAGCTGGAGGTGGACGATGTCCTTCTGCGGGACCAGGCCGATGCGGTGCCGCAGTTCGGCGTAGTGCGCATACAGGTCACGGTTGTCGTACAAGACCGTGCCGCTGTCGGCCGGGCGCATGCCGGTCAGCGCGTTCAGCAGCGTGGACTTGCCCGCGCCGCTGGGGCCGATGACGGCCATCAGGCACTTTTCCGGGATGGGGAAGGTGACGTCGAGCAGCACCTTGCCGCTGTCCACGGTGACCTTGAGGTCTTGCGCCGCGAAGGAGACGTTGCCCTCGTCGACGAACTCGCGCAGCTCGCCGCCGGCCAGGCGGAAGGTCGAGTGGCCGATGGACACCAGGTCCTGCTCGGTCAGCTCCTTCTTGGTGACCTTCGCGCCGTTGACGTACGTGCCGTTGTGGCTGCCGAGGTCGACGATCTCGTACCGGCCGGTCGGCGTGCGGCGCAGCTCCGCGTGCTTGCGGGAGACGCCGAGGTCGTTGACGATCAGGTCGTTATCCGGGGTACGGCCGATCTTGATGGCCTGCGCCTGGACCTTGTAACGGCCGGTCGGGCGGACGTCGACGCTGGGCAGCGCGACGCTGCTGCCGGTGCCGACCGGAACGCCGCCCGGCTGCGGACCGCCCCACCCCTGCTGCGGCGGGTAGCCGCCGGCGGGCTGCGGCTGCTGAGGGCCGGGCTGGTATCCCCCCTGCTGAGCTGGCTGGTAGCCGCCTGGCCCGGGCTGATAGCCGCCCGGCCCGGACTGGTAACCGCCTGGCCCGGACTGGTAACCACCCGGCCCGGACTGATACCCGCCTGGCCCGGGCTGGTAGCCGCCCTGCGGCTGGTAGCCCTGGTTGTCGGCCGGCTGCTGGCCGAAGCCCGGCTGGGCCGCGCCTTGCTGCCCGAAGCCCGGCTGCTGCCCGAAGCCCGGCTGGGCCGCGCCTGGCTGGCCGAAGCCCTGCTGAGCGGGGGGCTGCTGCACTGGCGGCGGCGCTGGCTGCTGGGCGGGCACCTGGCCCGGCTCCAGGCGGACCAGCGGGCCCTCGTCCGCATCGCCGAGGCGCACGACGGTGACGGCGCGGACCTCGACGCGGCCTTGCCGTTCGCTCCCGATCCACGTCCCGTTGGTGCTGCCACGGTCTTCAAGGATCCAAGTGGTGCCATCGACCCGCAGCACAGCATGGTTCCACGACACTCGCGAGTCGTCCAGCGGGATGTCCGCGCTCGGGTCGCGGCCGATGCGGTACTCAGCGCCGGGGTCCAGCGTGAGATCAGACCGTCGGGTCTTCACGTGAAGTGGTGGTGTGCTGCGCTGATTCGCCAGCACGGTTTTGTCTCCCGCTGGCGGCCAGCCGGAAGGCTCAGGTGCCATGTCTCCTCAGTCTAGGGGTGCGGGCAGGAAATCGGGAATCAGGCGAACTATAACTGTGATGGAGACGTTTTAGCATATGAGCCTGCCGTGGCCTGATACTGGTATTGAGCCGCTCACAAACCTGGGGACCTGACATGAGCACTGACCCGACTCAGCCGTTGCGGCCATCGTCGGCCAACTCCGCTGAGACCGACCCGGACGCGACGACTGCGAAGACCCCCGCGTTCGACCCGCGGACGCCATCTTTCCAGCCCGCAGCTCCGACGGCCAAATTCCCACCTGCCCCGTTCCCCCCGGCGTCCCCGGCCGGGCCTAGCGCGCCCCAGCAGCCCGGTGAGCCTGGATGGCCCGAGCAGCCGCCCCGGCAGGGCTACGGTTCCCAGGGATACGGCTCCCAGGGATACGGCTCAGCCCCAGGCTACGGCTCGCCGAGCTCGCCGGCCCAGGGCAATGCTGCCCCAGGATACGGCCCCCAGGGGTACGGAGCCCAGGATTACGGCCCGCAGCCAACGGGCCTGGGCGGCCGCGGGCGCCCCCGGCGGCGGCGTCGTCGCTGGGTGATGGCCCTGTTCTCCGTGCTGGTCCTGCTGATCCTGCTGGTCATCGGGGACCGGGTCGCCGTCGCGATCGCTGAGAGCCAGATCGCCAGCCAGATCAAGCAGGCTGACAACGCGATCAGCCCGTCGGTCGACATCAAGGGGTTCCCGTTCCTGACCCAGGTCATCTCGCGCAACCTGCAGGAGATCGACATCAGCGCCAAGGACATCCCGGCCGGCCCGGTGTCCATCTCCAGCGTCAGCGCCCAGGCCAAGGGCGTGCACATCAACAGCTCGTTCAACGGCGGCAAGGTCGACAGCATCCTAGGGACCGCGTTCGTGTCGTTCTCCTCGGTCAGCACCGCGCTGTCCGCCCAGACGGGCGGCCTGGCCGGCGTGCAGCTGTCGGCCGCGGGCCCGGACACGATCCACCTGAAGGCGGACCTCGGCGGCGCGGCCACGCTCGAGGAGACCGGCAAGGTCAAGATCGCCAATAACCACGTCACCATCACGTGGCAAAAGTCCGGCGGCAGCGGCGGTGACAACGGCGGCATCGACATCGGCTCGATCCTGAGCGGCCTCGGCGCCGGCGACGCGCTGCCCAATCTCGACTTCGACATCCCCAAGCTCCCCGCGGGACTTCAGGTGAAGAGCTTCGCGGTTACCCAGCAAGGCCTATCGGTCACGGTCGCCGCGCAAAACACGTCATTGTCCCAGTAAGAGCCGATAAAGCGGCCCGCTAATAAACAAGCGACAGCATAAAGATCGCCCGCGACCTGATTAGCCGGATTTGAACTCCGGTGAATCCTGAGGTCGCGGGCGATCGCATGTCGTCTCGAAGCAACGGCCGGTGGCGGCACTCACGGGATGAGGACGGCCGCGCCGTCGAAGCGGCCGGCCTTCAGGTCAGCGAGCGCCTGGTCGGCGGCGTCCAGCGGGTAGGGATGGGCCGTGACCTCCAGCCGGCGCTCCCCGGCGAACGCGAGGAACTCCCGGGCGTCTTGCCGGGTGTTGGCGGTGACACTGCGCACCTGGCGCTCCTGGAACAGGTACCGGTCATACGACATCGCCGGGATGTCGGTCAGGTAGATGCCGGCGATGGCGAGCGTCCCGCCCCGGTCCAGGGCCGCCATCGCCGGCAGGACCAGGTCACCGGCCGGCGCGAACATGATCGCCGAGTCCAGCGGGGCCGGCGGCGGGTCAGCCGGGCCGCCGACGAACGCCGCGCCGAGCCCGCGCGCCAGGTCCCGTGCCTTCTCCCCGCGCGTCATCACGTAGACCTCCGCGCCCTGGGCCAGCGCCACCTGCGCCGCCAGGTGCGCGCTGCCGCCGAAGCCGTAGATCCCCAGTCGCCCGCCGCGCGGGAGGGCCGCCCGCTTGAGGGCCCGGTACCCGATGATCCCGGCGCACAGCAGCGGCGCGAGCTCCGCGTCCGGGTAGCCGCCCGGCAGCCGGTGCGCGTAACCAGCCAGGACGCACGCGTACTCCGCGTAGCCGCCGTCGGCGTCCCAGCCCGTGTAGCTGGAGGCGGGACACAAGTTCTCCGCCGCGCGCAGGCAATAGCGGCACGTCCCGTCGGTGGACCGCAGCCACGCCCCTCCGGCCCGGTCGCCGGGGGTG
>JAICUO010000891.1 GCA_025935815.1 Streptosporangiaceae bacterium | reverse complement strand
TCGGGATGCTCGCCGCGATAGTCCAGTGCCTGGTGCAGCTCTTCGACGCCCAGCTCGACCGCGGGTACGTGCTGCCCCGCCGCTCGCCGTGGGTGATCGCGGACAACAAGTGGCGGGCCACCCGGTACGGGCTGGACGCGATGGTGATCACGAATGAAGCCGGCGCGACCGCTCCGTTGCGTGATGAGATCTTTGAGCTGCTCCGCGACCTGGAGCCGGTAGCATGGCGGCTCGGCTGCCCTGAAGAGCTCGCGGTGGCATCTGAGGTGCTGGAGGCGGGTGCCTCATGCGACCGGCAGCGGGCGGTCAGGGCCGCCGCCGGCGGTGACCTCGCCTGCGTTGTCGACGCGCTGGTGACGGAGTTCGCGGAGGACCGGTTCGTCGTGACCGATGAAGGTGGTGGGAATGGCGGGTGATGCGGGGGATCGCCCCGCTGAGCACTCCGGGGGGCAGCGCTATCGTTCGCCGTTCGCCGTCGTCATGTGGTGGCTGTGGGCGCTGTTCGCGCTGGCCAACCTGATCGACCTCGCGGTACAGGGCCGTGACCGCTTCTCGCTGGAGACCGCCATCGGCCTGGTGCTGATCACCGGCGGGGTGTACGCCGTCGCGCTGCGGCCCCGGATCACCGCCGACGACGACGGCCTGACCATCGCCAACCCGCTTCGCGAGCACCGGATCGGCTGGGCGGCGGTCACGGCGGTCGATGCCACCGAGCTTGTCCGGGTCCGCTGCGCCTGGGCGGCCGCCGATGAGGTCATCCGCGAGCGCGTGATCTACGCGTGGGCGGTGCATTCCTCACGCCGCAAGCAGGCTGCCACGCGGATGCGCGCCGCCCGCCGCCGCTCCGGTGGGATCTTCGGCGAGGCCGGCTCCGGCAGCCGGGCCGGCCCCGGCAGCGGCGAGGGCCTTGGCGGAGCCAGCCGCTGGCCGGCCGGGTCCCCCGGCTGGCGCTCTGGCCCGTCCGGAGCTGGCCAGTTCCCCGCTGGCTCTCCCGGCTGGCGCTCGGGGACCGGCACGCCAGCGGGCGATGCGCCGGGCGCCGTTGCGGAGATGGACGCCGAGCACGTGGCGACGGCGCTGACCGAGCGCGCCGAGCAGGCCCATGCCGAGACCGGGACGTCCGGCGCGGTCTCCCCGGTCTCCCGCTGGCACTGGCCGTCAATCGCCGCGATCGTCGTCCCCGCGCTCGCCCTGATCCTGGTAGTCCGCCTCTAACGAAGAGGCGCGCAGCCTGGCATTGGTCGGGAGGCCCGCGAGAGCGCGGGCACGGGGCGTTGGTGTGCTCGCCCCCGGATAAACGCCGTCGAATGTCAGTGGTCAGTGGTGGAATTAGGGCGATGAACGGTTACCGACTCGTCCGCCGTCCGGTGGCCCCGGCGGGCGAGGGACCCGCCGGCCCCCCGGCGCCGAGGCTCGATGAGGCGCAGCAACGCGTGGTCGACCACGCCGGCGGGCCGATGCTCGTGCTGGCCGGCCCGGGCACCGGCAAGACCACGACGATCGTGGAGGCAGTCACCGACCGCGTCGAGCAACGGGGCACCGACCCTGGCCGCATCCTGGTGCTCACGTTCAGCCGCAAGGCCGCCGGTGAGTTGCGCGAGCGGATCACCGCGCGGCTGCACCGGACCACCCGCGAGCCACTGGCGCTCACCTTCCACAGTTACGCGTACGCCCTGGTGCGGCGGGAGTTCGTCCTGGCCGGCGATCAGCCACCCCGGCTGCTGTCGGCCCCGGAGCAACTGCTGGAGATCCGGCGGCTGTTGCGCGGCGAGATCGCCGACGGCGCCGCCCGGTGGCCGGAGCGACTGTGGCCAGCGCTGCCTGCGAGGGGTTTCGCCGAGGAACTGCGCGACGTCTTGATGCGGGCCGCCGAGCGCGGCCTGGACGGCAAGGCGCTGCGCCGCCTCGGCCGGGCAGCCAGGCGCGACGACTGGACGGCCGCGGGGGACTTCCTCGACCGGTACGCGGCCCGGTTCGACCTCGCTCCGGTGCCCGCCTATGACTACGCGGAGATCGTCCGGATCGCGGCCGCGCTGCTGTCACGGGGCGCGACGCGGCAGCGAGAGCGCGATGCCTACGACGCCATCTTCGTCGATGAGTACCAAGACAGCGACCCGGCGCAGGAGTCCCTGCTGCTGGCCCTGGCCGGCGATGGCCGCGACCTCATCGCCGTCGGCGACCCGGACCAGTCCATTTACGCGTTCCGCGGTGCGGACGTGCGGGCACTGGCGAGCTTCCCCGAGAAGTTCCGCGCCCCGGACGGCAACCCGGCTCCCGTGGTGGCGCTGCGCACCTGCCGCCGCAGCGGCCCTGTCTTGCTGGCGGCATCCCGGAGGGTGGCCCGCCGTCTCCCGGTAACTCCCGGCACAGTCGCGGATACCGCTGCCCCCGGGAGCGGGGCCGCGGACGGCGCCCCGCCCGCGGGCACCCCGAGGGTGTTCGGGAACTCAGTGCATCGTGCCCTGATTCCGGTTCCGGGCACGGACGAAGGCGAGGTGCGGATCCTCATAGCCGACTCGGCGACCCAGGAAGCGGCGCTGGTCGCTGACATCTTGCGCCGTGCG
>JAICUO010000955.1 GCA_025935815.1 Streptosporangiaceae bacterium | reverse complement strand
AGTGCCAGCGGGCGTTGGTGTCATGGAGCTGCCGTTCGGCCTCGGTGATCTGGACCCTGACCGGGACGCCAGGCCGGCCGCCCACCTTGAGCAGGCACTTGCCCAGCCCGGGCGGCGGCGCCGCCATGCTGGCGGGGTGGCCCCAGCCGGAGGGGGAGGACCAGGAGGTGATCAGGTCTTCCTCGCGGCGCGACAGGCCGACGACCTGGCCGAGGCCGGCGAGCTCGGAGCGGGGCAGCCCCATGCAGGCGATCATCCCGGCGCGCTCGGCGAACCCCCTCGCCTTGGCGCGGTCGGCGTCCGGGCCGACGGCGTCGAGGTCCTTGAGAGTGTGGGTGATCATCGCCTGCCCCAGGCCCCACGTCCGGTTCAGCCGGGTGATCGCGTCGATCCTGTCGATCAGCCCGCCCGCCGCTCGCAGGGGCCGCCACAGCTCGTCCAGCACCGCGAAGTACCAGCGCTGCGGGACCAGCCCGGCGTCGGCCAGGGCGTGCGAGGCGGACACGCAGCCGAGTCCCTCGGACCAGGCGGCGAGCATGGCCGCCGCCGTGAGCTGCGCGTCCGCCTCGCCGATCCGGGAGATGTCGACCGCGACGGCCGGGGCACCCAGGTCTATCCGCGTCGTAGTCGCCGACCCGAACACCGTGCCCAGCGGCCCGTCCAGCAAGCCGATCAGGCTACGGTGCAGCGGGTCGACCGCCATCCGGTACCGGCGCTCGGACCCCCGGTCGAGCGCCACCGCGCGGACGCGGTCGGGACCGGAGTCCAGCACTGCGACTAGGTCCGGCAGGACCGGCGGGGACGCCGCCGGGTGCCGCTCGGCCAGGTGGTGCAGCGCCGCCGCCAGCACCGCCTGCTCGTGATCGTCAACCGGCCGGCCCCGCACCAGGGTGACCAGCGCGGCGGTTATCGCCAGGGCCCGGCCGTGGGCCTCGGCCCGCAGCCGCTCTCCCGCCAGCCCCCCGACCTGGCTGGCGGCGGCACCCGCCGCGCCGGGATCGAGGATGTTGATCCCCCCGGTCCCGCGCCCCACCGGGATGACCTGCCCGCCCAGCCAGCGGACCACCGGCACGTAGTCCGGCTTGAGGTCCCCCAGCACCAGCGGGGTCACGCCAGTGGCCGCCAGGTGGATGAGCATCCGCACCAGCAGCGTGGACTTCCCCGTCCCCGGCCGCCCGAGGGCGAACACCGACGGGTTGGCGATCAGGCCGGCCCGGAACCACGACACCGGGTCGGCGCACACCGTGGCCCCGGTCAGCAAGTTCGGCCCGAGCGGCGCCCCGGCCGACGGGGAGCCCGCCCCGGCGGCGAACGGCCACAGCCCGCAGACCTGGACGCTGGTACCCCGCCACATCGCCGTGGCCTGCATCCTCGTCATGACGGGAACCTCAGCCGGCCAGCGACGAGGCCTGGCAGCCAGGGCAACACCCCGGCGGGCAAGGTAACGGCGAACGCGCCGGCCTGCTGCCCGCGGGCCACCCGCAGCCGCAGCCGCGCCGACGCGGCGAGGTTGGCGACCTCCGCGTCCGCAGTCCGCAGCCCGCTGGCCGTGTCCGCAGTGGCGGTGACCAGCAGCGTGAACTCCGTCAGCCCAGCGCCGGCCGCCTCGTCCGCCGCCGCCTGCTCGGCCGCGCGCACCGCCGCCGATGCGCGCGCGTTGACCAGCCCGGCGGACGAGGCGGCCATGAAGTGCGCCGTGCGCCGGTCGGTCTCCACCGCCCTGGCCGCGGCTGCCGAACCCAGCGGCCGGTACAACAGGGTGACCCGCTTACGCGGCACCAGCGGGGACGGCTCCAGCAGGCCGCGCAGCACCCCGGAGCGGACAGTCCCGCGCGGCGCCTCGGCCGCCACCCACGTCCGCGAGACCGCGCCCTCGTGGTAGTAGGCGTCAGCCGACTCCTCCGCGACACCCGGCCCGCAGTCATGCCAGCCCGGCCCGGCTGTCGCTGCATCCCCGCCTGGCTCCAGTGCCGCCGGGGCGGCCGGGTCGAAGCCTGCCCTGACCGCGGCT
>JAICUO010000355.1 GCA_025935815.1 Streptosporangiaceae bacterium | reverse complement strand
GAAGATGCTCAGCGGCGGCGGCGGGCTGGTGGGCACCGCCGCGGACTACCATCGCTTCACCCAGATGCTGCTGCCCCGGCCGGAAAGCCCCGCGGGGGAGCTCGATGGCGTCCGGCTGCTCAGCCCCCGCACGGTCGCCTACATGGGCAGCAACCACCTGCCGGGCGGGGCGGACCTGGAGGCCATCGGCCGGCGGCTGTTCGCGGAGACGCCCTACCACGGCATCGGCTTCGGCCTCGGCTTCGCGGTCGTCATCGACCCGGTGCCCGGCAAGGTGATCTGCTCACCAGGCGAGATGTCGTGGGGAGGGGCGGCCAGCACCGCCTTCTTCATCGACCCGGCCGAGTCGCTCACCGCCTCGTTGTTCACCCAGCTGATCCCGTCGAGCGCGCACCCGCTGCGTACGCAGTTCCGCCAGCTGATCTACCAGGCCGTCGCGTGAGAACGCGCAAACCCGCGTAAAAGTCGGGCGGGCCGGGTACAGAATGGTCTATTGAGCCCCTGGCACTAAGCAGTGGAGGTACAAGCCATGCGACTGGGCAAGGAGCAGGCCGCTGGATACGTCGCCGACGTCGAGTCCGGCGCGACCGAGCAGGTTGAGGCACCAGCGACCGTAATGGCCGCGGAGCCCGTGCCCGTGGCGCCGGAGCCTGTCGCGGTCAGCCGCTGACAACGGTGTCCGGCCCGGGTAGGCACCGGGGGAGCGATCCCTCGCCCAGTGTTCCGCAGTCGGCGGGCACCTCGCGCCGGGCGATCTTGCGCAAGCTCTTGTTCCGCAAGGGCGACCCGGCACCGGGCAGTGAACGGCCGGATGAGCCGTTCCCGGGGTACAAGCTCGCGCACGCCGTGTTGTCCGCGGACGGGACGCGGGCCGGGTTCGCCGGGCTCACCCTCGGTGCAGATCAGGTATACGGGGTCAAGGCCGACGCGACGTGCGTATGGACCCCCCGGCACCTGCCGCCGCGCCGCTGGTGCGGCTGCGGGTTCTACTGCCTGCACGAGCTGGCCGACGTGCGGGCGCTGGGCTGCGCCACGGAGAACCGCAGCGCGCTGCTCCTTGAGGTCATCGCGTCCGGCCGTTACATCCGCTATGAGCGCGGGCTGCGTTACAGCCAGCAGCGGGTCCGGGTCATCCGTGACGCCTGGTGCGTCTGCGGCCGCCCCGGCAATGTCCTCGCCGACGCGGGGACCGGCCTGGTTGGCTGGCGGCACCTGTCCCCGATGTGCACCCACTGCGCGGCAGGCCGGCCCTCGCTCAGCCTGCCCGAATTCGTTGCGCGGCTCGACGCGCCCGTCAAGATCGAGCAGCCCGTAGCCGGCCCTGGCCTGGCCCCGCTCAGCCCGCTGGGCGCGGTGGTCGCCCCGCCCGGCATGACGGTCGCCTCGCCCGAGGCCGAAACGACTCCGCTGAGCCCGGTGATCCCCGGCCCGCTGCCTGACCCCACGGAATCGCCAATCGCGATCCTTACCGCCGAGATCGCCCTGCTCCACGCCCGCCTGGACGACCTCCAGTCCCGGATGGGCAAGTAACCAGGCCGGGGACCCGCCGCCGGCGCGCCCTGGCGGCTAGCCCGGCGCCATCACCGGCCTGACCTGGCCAGGCGCCGCCGCCCTGCTCGGCAACGCCGTCTTGTGAACTTTTCGTCGCGGCTGTCGAATCCGGCCGGGGCCTTTCGTGAAGACTATGAGAGGCTAGGCGGGGCGCCTGGCCACGACGGAGGGAACAGCCATGAAGCAGTACCTGCTGGCCGTCTACAGCGACGAGTCCGCGCAGTTCACCGACGAGGAGATGCAGGCCGCGTTCCGGGCGGTCGACGACTTCAACGCCGAGCTCCAGGCCTCCGGCGCCTGGGTGTTCGCCGGCGGGCTGCACCCGCGCTCGGACGCCACCGTGGTGCGCGCCCAGGGCGGCAAGGTCGTCACCACCGACGGGCCGTTCGCCGAGACCAAGGAGCAGATCGGCGGCTTCTGGGTGATCAAGGCGGCGGACCTGGACGTCGCGCTCGAGCTGGCGGCCAAGGGCGCGCAGGCTTGCGGCTGGCCGGTCGAGGTCCGCCCGTTCCAGGATGAGCCGCCCACCGCATGACGGCCCCCTGATGGGCGGTCGCCCGCCTGACCAGAAGGCGATTGAGCGGGCCTACCGGGAGAGCTCGGGCCGGGCGGTGGCGACCCTGGTCCGCGTCTTCGGCAGCATCGACATCGCCGAGGACGCGGTCCAGGAGGCGTTCGCCGTCGCGCTGGCCCGCTGGCCCGCCGACGGCGTGCCGCCCAACCCAGGCGGATGGATTGTCACCACCGCCCGCAACAAGGCGCTGGACCGGCTGCGTCGCGAGTCCTCGCGGCCCGGCCGGGAAGCGGAGGCTCACTCGCTGATCGAGGCGCGAGCCGAGCCGGAGGTAACGGAGGTGGGGCCGGTGCGCGATGACCAGCTCCGGCTGATCTTCACCTGCTGCCATCCGGCGCTCGCGCCGGAGGCGCGGATCGCGCTGACCCTGCGGCTTATCGCCGGGCTGCAGGTACCTGAGATCGCCCGCGCGTTCCTGGTGCCCGAGGCGACGATCGCCCAGCGGCTCGTGCGCGCCAAGAAGAAGATCCGCGATGCCGGGATCCCATACCGGGTACCGCGTGATGACCAGCTGCCAGACCGGCTGCCGGTCGTCCTGGCGGTCATCTACCTGGTCTTCAACGAAGGGTACGCCGCGTCCTCGGGTGCCGGGCTGACCCGCGCTGACCTGTGCGGGGAGGCGATCCGGCTGGCCCGGCTGCTGGTCGCGCTGATGCCTGATGAGCCGGAGGCGGCCGGGCTGCTGGCGCTGCTGCTGCTGACGGACTCCCGCCGCCCCGCGCGGGCCGGCGCGGACGGGAGCCTGGTGCTGCTGGCCGACCAGGACCGGTCGCGGTGGGAACCGGCCCTCATCGCGGAGGGGCAGGTGATCGTGCGTGAGCTGCTGCGCCGCAACCAGCCCGGCCCCTACCAGGTCCAGGCGGCGATCGCGGCCGTGCACAGCGACGCCGCGGCGGCGGAGCGGACCGACTGGCGGCAGATCGCCGCCCTCTACGAGCAGCTGTACGCCCTGATGCCGACCCCGGTGGTCGCGCTGAACCGCGCGGTGGCGATCGCCGAGCTGGCCGGGCCGGCGGCAGCGCTCGCGCTCGTGGACGACCTGGGCCTCGATGACTACTACCTGTTCCACGCGACCCGCGCCGACCTGCTCCGCCGCCTCGGTCGCTTCGCGGAGGCCGCGCAGGCCTACAGCACGGCGGCCGGGCAGACGGCCAACGCCGCCGAACACGACTTCCTGCGCGGGCAAGCTGAGCGCGCGCGGCGCCTCGCCAGCCAACCAGCCGACGATGGCGCCGCCGCATCCCCATGAGGCCGGCGTTGACGCCATCGCGTCCTCATTTCCCGCTAGCCTTCGGTGGCGGCCTTGGCGAGGGCGGCCAGGCTGCGGTCCACGTCGTCGAAGGTCGTGGACCAGTTGCTGACGGAGATCCGCAGGACCTGCTGGCCGCGCCAGCGCGAGCCCGACATCCAGGCGGTCCCGTCGGCCAGCAGCCGCGCGGTGACCTCCGCGGTCCGCGAGGCGGAGCCGAACGTCGCGCACACCTGGGTGTAGACCACGTCGTTCTCGACGCGGGCGCCGTCGATCGACGCGATCCCCGCGGCGAACCGCGCGGCGTTAGCGCACAGGCCATCGACGAGCGCGGCGATGCCCGACCGGCCCAGGGCGCGCATCACGGCCCAGACGGTGAACGCCCGCCCGCGCCGCGAAAGCTCCGGGACGTGCTCGAACGGATCCCCGGCGGCGTCTTGAATCAGGTAGTCGCCCCGCATGCCCATCGCGGCGCGCAGCGCGGCCCGGTCGCGCACGATGGCGATGCCGCAGTCGTAGGGGACGTTCAGCGTCTTGTGCGCGTCCGTGGTCCACGAGTCCGCGTCCTCATAGCCGGCGATGAGGTGCCGGGTAGCGGCGGACGCGGCCGCGAACAGGCCGAACGCGCCGTCGACGTGCACCCACGCGCCATGGGCGCGCGCCGCCGCGATAGCCGGGCCGAACGGGTCGAACGCTCCGGAGTGCACGTTCCCCGCCTGCAGGACGACGATCGCCGGGGCGGAGCGCCCCGCGGGCCCGGCCGCGAGCGCGGCGGCCAGCGCGCCGGGGTCGACGCGCCCCTGATCGTCGGCGGCCACCACCTCCGGCGCGCCGAGGCCAAGGTAGCGCAGCGCCAGGTCGACCGTGTCGTGGCGCTCGGCGCCGACCAGCACCCGCACCCGCGGCGAGCCGGTCAGCCCGGCGACGGCGACGTCCCATCCCGCCCGGGCCAGCATCGCGTCCCGTGCGGCGGCCAGGCAGGTGAAGTTCGACATCGTCGCGCCGGTCACGAACCCGACCGCGCTGTCGGCGGGCAGGCCGAGCACGTCCAGCAGCCACGCGGAGGTGATGTCCTCGACGGCCGAGTGGGCGGGCGTCAGCAGGCGCAGCCCCGCGTTCTGGTCCCACGCGCTGACCAGCCAGTCCGCGCCGAGCGCGGCCGGGTGGGCACCGCCGATGACCATCCCGTAGAACCGTGCCGACGGCATGGCGGTCAGCCCCGGCTCGCAGCCGCTGGCGAGCAGGTCGATCACCTCGCCGGCCGGCGTCGGCCCGTCCGGCAGCTCGGTGCCCAGCAACGCGGTGACCTCCGCGACCGACGCCTGCGGCGGCACCGGCCGGGTGGTGAGGCTATCCAGCCACCGGGCGGCGTGCCCCGCCGCCCGGGAAAGCGCGTCCCCGCGCATCGAATCAGGCTGCATCGAATCAGGCATGGAACCAGTCTGGCCTAGCGCCCGGCCGCCCCGACACAGTAGTCCTACGGTATGCCGCTTGAGAGCAATGCGTGATATCTGACAAACCTGAGCTGATGGCATGCTTTAGGAGGTGTACTAACTAAGCCCAGGCGACCTGGTTCACGATCGCGGTAAAGACGGCCGGGAGGGCGGCCGCGGCGGGAACGATGCGCGGGCCGAGCAGCCGCTGCTGACGGGACCAGAGCAGGCCGCCGGTGAGCACGCGCTCCTTGCGGGTGACCCGGCGCCAGGCGCGCTCGTAGTCGCCGGGGCGCCCGGCGGCCAGGCAGGCTGTGAGGACCTCGGCCTGGGCGAGCGCCGCGCCGATTCCCTCGCCGGTCAGCGCGTCCAGGTACCCGGCCGCGTCGCCGATGAGCAGCACCCGCCCGGCGACCCGCCGCCGCACGTCTTGCCGCAGCGGGCCGGCGCCACGGTCGTCACTGCTGCTGACGGCGCGCGCCGACCGGACCCGCGTGAGCAATCCGGGGAACGCGGCCAGGCGCGCGTCCAGGTTCCCGGCCCCGGGGCCGCCGAGCACCGCGATCCCGATCTCGTCGTCGGCGACCGGGGTGACGTACGCCTCGCAGTCGCCGGTCCAGTGCACCTCGACCAGGTCAGTCCACGGGGCGAGCTGGTAATGGCGGCGCAGCCCGTACCGGCGGCGCCCGCCATCGCGCCGCCGCGCGGGGGCCGGGTCGAGGGCCGCCGCCTTGCGGACAGCGGAGTGCAGGCCGTCCGCTCCAACGAGGTAGCGGGCCGCGAATGAGGCAGGAGGCCCGGGCGCGTTGGGTGCGAGCAGGGCCCTTACGCTCTTGACGTCCTGGGTGAAGCCGGCGACGCGGGCGGGGATGACCTCGACGCCGAGGGCCGCGGCGCGCAGGGCCAGGGCCGCGTGCAGCACCGTGCGGCGCACGCCGAGGCCGGTCCCGGCGGCGAACGGGGCGTCGACGCTGTGCCGGTCGTCAAGGTAGCGGATGCCGCCGATCACGTGCCCGGCGGGGCGGACGCCGATCGCGGCCAGCCGCTGCACGGCGGCGGGCATCAGGCCCTCCCCGCACGCCTTGTCGATGGGCGCGGCGCGCGGCTCGGCGACGGCCACCGCCAGGCCCGCCTGCGCGCACCGGATCGCCGCGGCCAGGCCCGCGGGGCCGCCACCGCTGATCAAGACGTCGGTCATGGCGCGACGAGCTGGCCGGCGCGCAGCGCGCGGACCTCGCAGCGGATCCGGACGGTGAGGAGGATGGCGTTCGCCAGCGTGAAGCTGGCCGCGGTGACCCACGCCGAGCCGACCAGGGGGAGGGCCGCGCCCTCGACGATGACCGCGACGTAGTTCGGGTGCGCGAACCAGCGGTACGGGCCGGCGGTGACGAGGGGCCGCCCCGGGACGACGATGACGCGGGCGGTCCAGCTCCCGCCGAGCGTGGCGATGCACCACCAGCGCAGCGCGTTCGCCGCGATGACGACGGCGAGCATCGGGTAGCCGAGCGCGGGGATGAACGCGCGGTGCGCTATCAGCGGCTCGGCGACGCAGCCGGCCAGCAGCGCGACGTGCAACGCGACCATGACCGGAAAGTGCTCGCGGCCGGATTCGACCCCGCCCTCGCCCAGGCTGCGGGTCGCGTGCCGTTGCGAGACGACGAGCTCGGCGACCCGCTCGACGGCGATGACGGCGAGCAGCACGTAGAAGACGATCATCGACTCCCTTTCTAGGACCCCGCCCCTTTACCAGCGCAGCAGGACCAGCTCGGCGCTGACTCCTGGCCCGAGGCCGATCATCAAGCCGAACGTACCCGGCGTGACTCCGGCGTCGCCAACCTTCTCCAGGATGTGCAGGACCGACGCCGATGACAGGTTCCCGGCCTCCGCCAGGGCCTCGCGTGATGGCGCCACCGCCTCGTCGGGCAGCTTGAGCGCCCGCTGGACGGCGTCGATGACCCGGGGGCCGCCCGGATGGCAGATCCAGGCGCCGATGTCGTCGGCGGTCAGTCCCCGCTCGGCCAGGAACTGCGTGATGGCCGAGCCGAGGCGGCTCTCCACGACCTCCGACAAGTCAGTCGTCAGCACGATGCGAAAGCCGCCCTCGCTCAGCCGCCAGCCGAGCGCGTCGGTGCTGTCCGGGAATACCTCGCCGCGGGTGGCGATGACCCGCGGGCCGCCGGGCTGGCCGGGCGCGCGCGTCCCGGACGCGATGAGCGCGGCCGCGCCGTCGCCGAACAGGCCGCTGGCCACCAGGTCGGCGGTCGTGGCCCCGGCCGCCGGGACAGTGAGCGAGCACAGCTCGACCGCGAGCAGCGCCGCCGTGTGCCCGGGCCAGCCGTGGAGGTAGTCGTGGACCCGGCTCAGCGCGGCCGCGCCCGCGACGCAGCCAAGCCCGAAGATCGGCAGCCGCTTCACGTCGGGCCGCAGCCCCAGGCGAGGGATCAGCCGGGCGTCGATGGATGGCACCGCGACGCCGGTGACCGACGTGACGACGATCAGGTCGATGTCGGGGGGCTGCCGGCCGGCTCGCGCTAGGGCCTGGGTGAGCGCCGTCTCGCCGAGGTCGGTGGCCTCGGCGATGTAGCGGTCGTTCCTGGACTCGATCCCGCCCAGGGCCCCGTACTCGTGCAACGGCGCGACCGTGTGCCGGGTCCGGACGCCGGCGTTCTGGTGCAGCCGCTCGAGCAGGGCGCGCCGCGCCCGGCGCAGCCCGGCCAGGTCAGCGTACTTCGCGGTGAGCTGGCCTTGCGGATGCTTGTGGGCCGGGAACGCGGTGCTGACCGCGAGGATCTCTGTCACGTCACTGGTGTCTTCCTCCCGGCGCTGTTTTCATGCCGGCGCTGTTGTCATGGCAACGCTGTTTTCATGTGAGCGACTCGCCGCCTACGGCGAACATGAGCACGTCGACGCCCGCGATGCCCATCGCGGCGAAGAACGGCACCTGGCCGCGTCCCCGGGCGCTGACGATCGCCAGCCCGGCGGCGGCGGCCACGCCGGTCACTGTGATCCAGCGGCGCCCCGGGCTGGCCGTGATGGCCAGCGCGATCGTCGCGGCCAGCAACAGCGCGACCGCGCTGGCGCGGACGGCCCGCTCGCCAAAGCGCGCGGCGACGCGCTGCGGCAGCCCGTTAATCCCGGTCGCCCGGTCGGCGGCGAGGTCGGGCAGCACGTTCGCGAAGTGCGCCCCAAGCCCGAGCATGGCGGCGATCGCGATGATCCACCAGTGTGGTAGCGGATGGGCGGGCAGGGTGCTCGTCGCGATCGCCGGCAGCAGGCCGAACGCGACCATGTACGGCAGTCCGGAGGCCAGGGTCGCCTTCAGGCCAGCGTTGTAGGCCCACGCCGCGACCAGCGTGATGGCGCTGATGAGCGCG
>JAICUO010000984.1 GCA_025935815.1 Streptosporangiaceae bacterium | reverse complement strand
TGTCCACGAAGCCGAAGAGGTCCCGGCCGCGGTTCATCAGGGCGTGGTGGGCCGCGGGGTTGTCGCGCTTGAACGCCAGCCACCTGCGCATGTCCACGCCCGTCCACGTGAAGGCGGTGTTGAGGCAGTGCTGGACGTTGCCGCCCGTGCCGTCCTCCTCGGCGTCGGTGACGAACGCCCCGCCGGCCTGCGCGATGACGTCAAGGTCGCCGGTGGCGTCCACGACGACCTTGGCCAGGATCGCGCGACGCCCCTGCTTGCTCTCGAAGATCGCGCCGCGGATGGTGCCCTCGTCGTTGGCAGTGCCCCGGTCAGTGATCGCGGCGACGACCCAGGAGTGCAGCAGCACGCGCACCCCCTCGCCCACGAGGAGCTCGTGAGACGTGATCTTGAGCCACTCGGGGTCGATCATCGGCGAGCGGCAGACGGTCTCACGGAACGCCGACAGGCGCTCGCGCCAGTAGGCCACCTGCCCGGGGTCGGTCGAGCCCCACAGCTCGGGGCCGGGCCCGGCGAGCGCCCCCTCGGGCAGCCGGTCCAGCAGCTCGGCGCCGATGCCGGCGATGACGGGGGTGCCTTCCCAGTCGGTCATCCGGTCGATCCAGATCACCAGTCCGCCCGCCGAGAGGCCACCGAGGTCGCCGTACCGCTCGACGAGGGTCACCCGCAGGCCGAGTCGCCGCGCCGCGACCGCGGCCGCCGTGCCGGCCGGACCGCCGCCGACCACGAGCACGTCGGTTTCCTCGTGCACGGGGATCTCACGGGCGGGCTCGGTGACGGTGGCGACGGACGGGACGGCGGGCGCGGGGGAGCGCGGCCCGCCCGGCGTGCCGCCCGCGGTGAACAGTCCGCTTCCCCCGCCGATCCCGGCGCCGAAGTAGCTTTCCGGGTCGCGCTCGCGCTGTGGCTCGTCCATAGCTCCTTGATATAAAACCCAACGCTCCACGCGGGCGCCGGCTACCAGCGCTCCACTAGATGCTCACGGCCGGGTGGCGGCTCGTACGGCTCCGGCCAGAAGTCCGTCACCCGGGTGATCACCCCGTCGGCGAACTCGAAGAACGCCATCGCGTCATCCGCGCTGCCGCCCAGGTGCCATTCGAACCAGGCCACCCCGTGACGCTCATCAGCGATCGCAACCTTCGTCCGCAGGTGCCAGTCACCGGGATACTCCTGATTGAAGCGCAGGTAGCGATCACGCCCCCGGATGCGCTCCCGCGACTGCGGGATCTCATAAACCACGGCCGGGTGCAGCAGCCCGGCCCAGGCATCCCAGTCCCTGGCCTCCAGGCTCGCGATGAAGCGCTCCACCAGCGCGCGGTTGTCGCCCACTCCGGCAACCTACCGCACAAAGCGGTCCTGCGGCCGCGGCCATGGCGGGCATGGTCACGGCGCAGGAGCAGGCGGACCCCGGCATGACCGTGACGCACATCACGGGCATCCAGCGCTGCCTGACTTCACCAGGCACCCGGCGGGCGAGGTCGTCGGCTGGCGGCGATCCGGCGGCAAGTAGGGAGTGATGTTGCGCCAGGCGCGGGCGACGTACTCCTCCTTCTCGCCGACCGGGGCGACGTAGTGCAGGGCGCTTTCTGCTGCCTCCGTGCCGCGCAGCCGGGCGATGATCCAGGCGGCGAGATAGTTCGAGGACAGGCAGCCGCCGGCGTTGGCGATGTTGCCCTTGGAGATGAAGGGCTGAGATAGGACCTCGACGCCGGCGGCGGCCACCCACGGCTTGGAGGTCAGGTCGGTGCAG
>JAICUO010000145.1 GCA_025935815.1 Streptosporangiaceae bacterium | reverse complement strand
TCGGCCTAGCCCCGGGTTCCCAGTGCGTTAACCCCGGCCAGCCGCGTGGAGCTCACGGGCCATTCCTCCGGAGCGCGCGGCAGCCGGAACGGCGTCCGCGCCCCGCGCAGCAGCTCATGCGGCTCGACGCAGCCGACGCTCGGCGGGATCGTGGCGGCCGTCATCGCCAGCGCCGTCTTCAGCAGCGCGGCCACCCCAGCCGCGCCCCCCGTGCCGCCGATGCTGGCGGACACCGCGCCGAGCGCGCAGCCGCCGCGCTGGCTACTCCGTCCGGACGGAGTAACCCGCGGGCGCTGGCCGAGCACCGCCAGCAGCGCGGTGAGCTCGGCCAGGTCCTCAGCGGCGGTCGCGGCCCCATGCCCCTCGACGAACTGCACGTCCGCGGGATCGACGCCGGCCCGCCGGTAGGCCGCGCGGATCACCGCCGCCTGGTCATCTGCGCCCGCCGGCCAGGCGGAGTGACTCCAGCCGGCGATCTCGGCGTAGACCGGCAGGCCGGCCTCGCGCGCGTCGTCGGCGCGCATCAAGGCGACCATCCCGCATCCCTCACCCGGGATGACCCCGGTGGGGCGGGCATCGTAGACGCGGATGGCCCGCTTGCGCCAGCTGCTTGCCGTGGTCCCGGCGCCCGCGCCGCCCGCCAGCATCAGGTCCCGCTCGCCGCGCGCCAGCGCCTCGCACGCGGCGGCCACGGCCCGCAGCGAGCAGCCCTGATCCGGCGGGTCCGCCACCCCGGCCAGGCCAAAGTGATCTCGCACCCACTCCCCGATGCCCGGCGTTTGCCCGCTCAGGCGCTGGCCGGGCAGCGTCGGGGTCCCGGCGATCAGCACGCCCGTCCTCGCCCGGCTCGTCGCCGCGGTGCCCGCCCAATCGATGTTCAGGCCGGCGTCGGCGAGCGCCTCGGCCGCCGTCCGCGCGGCCAGCCGGTGCCAGGCCGTCGCCCCGGGAGCTTCCGGGGTGCCCGCGCTCGCGGTGCCCGGTGTCCCCGTGCCCGCGGTGCCCGTGTCCGCGATGGGGTCCAGGTCCACGGTGGGATCAAGCCGGAACATCCGCTGGTCCGACAGCGTCAGGTCATGAAATGCCAGCGCGTCGTGGGCGCCCGGAAACACGAGCGCGACGCCAACGATCGCGATCGGTGCAACTGTTCCGATCACCTGCGATGCTCCCCGAAAATGGCCGAATAGGCGCGGTGCGACGGCAGCCGAAAAGCGCGCGCACCGACGATAAACAAGCCCTCCGCATGGCCGTGCGGGGGGGAGACCTGCGGCAACGCGGCATGCAGCGAGGTTGGGAGTCACTGTATTGACGCCTCGTGATCTTGGTCAAGCGCAAAGTCGCAACGTGGGCATTGGCGCTGAATGTCGAATTAGCGTCCAGATGCCCCCGCGGTTGACGGGGAAGACGACGCGGGCGCGACGGCCTCGTTGCGGTGCGGAGAAAGGCAGTCGCGGTCGCCGGGCGGGCCGGGCGCGGCCGGGGCGGCCGGCCTGGGGTGGTGGCTGGACGCGCAGCCGCGGTTACCGGAATGCGGTAAGATTCAAGCGTGCGTTCCGTTCGGCTGCTCCTTACTTAGCCGCGTCGTCTACCTGTCGTCGGCGCGGCTGCCTCTCGCATGCGAGAGGCTTTTTTGCTTCCCGGAGGCACCGCCCCTGTCGGGGGCCAGCAGCGGGCAGGGCTCGAAGGGCAGACTGGGCGATGGCGGACTAATCAAGGATGAGGACACGATGACAGCGGCCGAGATCGCCGACGAGGCGAGAGCGTACGACCCGCGCGAGATCCAGGAAAAGTGGCAGCAGCGCTGGGCGGAGATTGACCCCTTCCGGGCCAGTGATGACCCCGAGGACCCGCGTGAGCGGTTCTACCTGGTTGACATGTTCCCGTACCCCTCCGGCGACCTGCACATGGGGCACGCCGAGGCGTACGCGATCGGCGACGCGCTGGCCCGGTACTGGTTCCTGCGCGGCAAGAACGTGCTGCACCCGATCGGGTGGGACGCGTTCGGGTTGCCGGCCGAGAACGCGGCGATCAAGCGCAACAGCCACCCCGCCGACTGGACGTACGCGAACATCGCGACGCAGGCGGCCTCCTTCCGCCGGTACGCCGTCTCCTTCGACTGGACCCGGCGGCTGGCCACCTGCGAGCCGGAGTACTACCGGTGGAACCAGTGGCTGTTCCTGCGGTTCTACGAGCGCGGGCTGGCCTACCGCAAGGGCGGTTACGTCAACTGGTGCCCGAAGGACCAGACGGTGCTGGCCAACGAGCAGGTCATCAACGGCCATTGCGAGCGGTGCGGGACCGAGGTCATCCGGCGGGTGCTGACCCAGTGGTACTTCAAGATCACCGAGTACGCGGACCGGCTGCTGGAGGACGCCCGGGCACTGGAGGGCAAGTGGCCCGACCGGGTGCTGACGATGCAGCGAAACTGGATCGGGCGCTCGACCGGCGCGCAGGTCCACTTCGCCGTGGAGGGGCGCGAGGAGCCGGTCACCGTGTACACGACCCGGCCCGACACGCTGTACGGCGCGACGTTCTTCGTCGTCGCGGCGGACTCGGCGCTGGCCTCGAAGCTGTGCGCCGACGAGCGGCGGTCGGAGTTCGACGCGTACCTGGCCCAGGTCCGCAAGCTGACCGACATCGAGCGGCAGTCCACCGACCGCGAGAAGACCGGGGTGTTCCTCGGCGTGCACGCCGTCAACCCGGTCAACGGCGAGCGGATCCCGGTGTGGGCGGCCGACTACGTGCTGCCGGACTATGGTACCGGCGCGATCATGGCCGTGCCCGCGCACGACCAGCGCGACCTGGACTTCGCGCGCAAGTTCGGGCTGCCGGTGCGGATCGTGGTGGCGACGGACCTGCCCGACCCGGTGCAGACCGGCGTGGCGACGCCCGGCGACGGCGTGCTGGTCAACTCCGGACCGCTGGACGGGCTGTCCAAGGCGGAGGCGATCGCGCGGATCATCGAGATCCTGGCCGCCGACGGCCTGGGCGAGGCGGCGGTGTCGTACCGGCTGCGGGACTGGCTGCTGTCCCGGCAGCGGTTCTGGGGAACGCCGATCCCGATCATCCACTGCCCCTCCTGCGGCGAGGTGCCGGTCCCCGAGGACCAGCTGCCGGTCGTGCTGCCCGACCTTCGCGGCGCTGACCTGTCGCCCAAGGGAGTCTCACCGCTGGCAGCCGCGACCGACTGGGTGAACGTCGCCTGCCCCAAGTGCGGCGGGGCCGCCAAGCGGGACACCGACACGATGGACACCTTCGTCGACTCCTCCTGGTACCAGGTCCGGTACTGCTCGCCGGGCTACGAGGACGGGCCGTTCCGGAGCTCGGACATGGCGCGGTGGGCACCCGTCGACCTGTACGTCGGCGGCGTCGAGCACGCCATCTTGCACCTGCTGTACGCGCGGTTCTTCACCAAGGTCCTGCAGGACATGGGGATGCTGGAGTTCGCTGAGCCGTTTACCCGGCTGGTCAACCAGGGCCAGGTGATCAACGGCGGCAAGGCCATGTCGAAGACGCTGGGCAACGGGGTCGACCTGGGCGAGCAGATCGACCGGTTCGGCGTCGACGCCATACGGCTGACGATGATCTTCGCCTCGCCGCCCGAGGATGACATCGACTGGGCGGACGTGAACCCCGACGCCATGGTCAAGTTCCTGGGCCGGGTGCGTCGCATCGTCAGCGACGTGGCGGCGGCGGGCGGTCCCTCCGGCGTGGCGGCCGGCGACGGTGATGTCGCGCTGCGGCGGGTCATCGCCCGCACCGTTGATGAGGTGACCCGGCAGGTCGAGGCGCACCACCTGAATGTCGCCGTAGCCCGGCTGATGGAGTTGGTCAGCGCGACCCGGCGGGCGATCGACTCCGGTCCCGGCGCCGGTGATCCGGCGGTGCGCGAGGCGGCCGAGGCGCTAGCGGTCATGATGTCGCTGTTCGCCCCGTACACGGCCGAGGAGTGCTGGACGGAACTGGGCCGGGCCGCCAGCGGCCCGGCCGCGTCGGTGGGACGGGCCTCCTGGCCGGCCGCCGACCCGGCTCTGCTGGTTCAGGAGACGATCACGTGCGTCGTCCAGGTGAACGGGAAGGTCCGTGACCGCCTGGAAGTTTCCCCGGCGGTGACCGAGGACGAGTTGCGCGAACTGGCCCTGGCTGCTCCGGGGGCAACGCGTGCGCTGGGCGGCCTGAGCATCCAGCGCGTCATCGTGCGCCCCCCGAAGCTAGTGAACATCGTCGCTAGCTGACCGGGGACCCGGGGTCCGGGGGGTTGGTATGTACCCCCCGGGAGAAGGGGCGGCGCGCGACCCTGGCGAAGGTGGCTGAAGGCCACCGAGCACGGTAGCCCGGTCGCGCGCGCCGCACTAGACCCGCCGTAGAACCGCCACCACCTTGCCGAGGATGCTGGACTCGTCACCGAGGATCGGCGCGT
The DNA here is from genome assembly GCA_025935815.1 of Streptosporangiaceae bacterium. Classification (GTDB taxonomy): domain Bacteria; phylum Actinomycetota; class Actinomycetes; order Streptosporangiales; family Streptosporangiaceae; genus Trebonia. The sequence continues at coordinate 9,602 of JAICUO010000145.1, read as the reverse complement.
AGGACGGGTTGTGCGGCATCAGCCACACGTGGCCGTCGCTCTTCTTGAACGTCTTCACGGTGGCCTCGCCGTCGATCATGGCCGCCACGATGTCGCCGTTCAGCGCGTCGGGCTGCTGCCGCACGACGACCCAGTCGCCGTCGGCGATGGCGGCGTTGATCATCGAGTCACCCGCGACCTTGAGCAGGAACAGGGTTCCCTCGCCGACCAGCTGCCGGGGCAGCGGGAAGACGTCCTCCACCGACTGCTCAGCGAGGATGGGACCGCCAGCCGCGATCCGCCCGACCAGCGGGACGTAGATGGCCTCCTGCGAGGGGATGTCGAAACTGGTCGCCCCGAGCTCGGCCTCGCCCTCTCCCTCGGGCTTGCCCTCGGGACGGATGGGGGAGTGGCCGGGCAGCCGGACCTCAACCGTCCGCGGCCGTCCCACGTCCCGGTGCAGGTAGCCCTTCTTCTGCAGCGTGGACAGCTGGTAGGACACGCTCGACGTGCTGGTCAGGCCGACCGCCTCGCCGATCTCCCGCATGGACGGCGGGTACCCGCGCTTTTGAACCGAGTCGCGGATGACCTGCAGTACCTTGCGCTGCCGCCAGGTCAGGACATGGTCGGGGTCGGGCCTGTCCGGCGTCTCGACCGCCACGACAGGGACGCTGCCCTTGGGCTTGCGACCAGGCCGCCCCTTGGGCTTGACCGGTACCTCCGGCAAGCCGGAGCGGCCTGAGGTGTCTTCCATCGGATGAACCTCCAGATCACTGTGTGGCTATAGGTGGGTGTTGCTCGGTGGGTGTTGCTGTGGGTGCTCCGTTGGCTATGGATGCATTAGCCGGGCCGGTGTTGTAGCAAGGCGCCGCTCCGGAAGTGTCGCTTACGGATACGACACTAACCGTCGCGTGCGCTTTGGCCAAACATCTGTTCGACGTGTCGCCCGGAATGTCGGACGTGTGGACGCGAACCTGGCGACCCGCCGTCCGTGCTGCCTTCGGTGCTGCGGTGCTGGCTACTTCCATGCTCACTGTGGCGCTTACGACTATATTGTTCGATCGAACTACGTTACTATCGAACTAGCGTACCATCGAATGAGCGTTTGGTCAGGGAGGCGGACGTGAACGCGACGGTAGCAGAGCGGCGGCCCCATTACCTTCAGCTAGTCGCAGATCATGGGCAGCTTGTGGACCCCGCGTTCGTTCCGCGGGAGCCCATTTGGGTAGCGCGCGGACGGGCGGGCGTGACTCACGTGTCTCTCGTGCGGCGCTCACCCGCGGATAGCCGTCCGGAGGCCGGGTCTCGTCCAGGGCCGGTGGCCCGTCCGGCGGCAGTGGCCGGTCAGGAGTCCGTGGCCCGTCCGGAGTCCGTGGCCCGTCGGGAATCCGTGGCCCGTCGGGAATCCGCGGCCCGTCCAGGGGCTGGACGGCACGGGGCCGTCCGGCGACCGGGCGACCGGGCGGTAAAGGCGAAGGCGGCCGCGCGGGGGAAGGTGCGGTTGCGCCTCACCAGGCGCGGGCGCCTGGCGATCACCAGCAGCGTCGTGGTCCTCATAGCGGCAGGATCGATGGCCGCGTCGATGGCTATCGCGGGAACGGCCCGCGCCGCGGCGCATCCCGGAGCCCCAGCGCACCCCGTGGTCCCCGTCCAGGCGGCGGTCCAGGCGGCCGGCGCGGTCCGGGGGTAAGCGGCCTCGGCTCGCTGGCGTCACCGGCGACACGCCGCGATCTTCGGCGAACGAGCCTGACTAGGACACGTTCTGCATCGATGCTCGTCTTCAACTTGCAACCGGCGCGGGTGTGTTCTACGGTTAACCACAACATCTAGTACTTACACCGGTGTGGTTCATCCACAACTTGTGGATAACCGCAGTAGATAAGGGTAAGACTGGGCAACGCCGGGAGGTGATCGCGTGTACTGCCCGTTCTGTCGGCATCCCGATAGCAGGGTCATCGACAGCCGAGTCGCGGAGGACGGCACCGCGATCCGCCGGCGGAGGTCATGCCCGGAGTGCGGCCGTCGGTTCACCACGCAGGAATCGGTCATCTTGATGGTGGCCAAGCGCAGTGGCGTGACCGAGCCGTTCACCCGGGACAAGATCATCCGCGGCGTGCAGCGGGCCTGCCAGGGCCGGCCGGTCGATGAGGACCAGCTCGCCATGCTCGCCCAGCGGGTGGAGGAGACGATCCGGGCGCGCGGCCTGGCGGAAGTGCCATCCCACGAGGTGGGCCTGGCCATCCTGGGGCCGCTTCGTGACCTGGACGAGGTCGCCTACCTCCGCTTCGCCTCGGTATACCGGGGCTTTGAGTCGCTCGACGACTTCGAGAAGGAAATCACCGCGCTGCGGGATCGGCGGGTCGACCAGCAGGACAACGACGTCCCGCCTGCGGCCAGCGGGCAGCCGGGCAAGCCGCCCGGCTAGCGTCTTGTGGTCAGGGATCACAGGGACCAGGAAGCAGAACAGCGCTGAGAGCTTAGCCGGGCGGCATGTGCCGCGCCGGCCAGCGGAGCCATGCCGCGCGGGACTCGCGCCGCGCCGGGCATGACCCGCGAGAGTGGACGAGAAGTGGCAATAAGGACACGGGGAAGGAAGGTCATGACGGAGACGACAAGTGGCCCGGCCGCACGTAAGGCCAAGCGGCCGCGCAAGGGCCTGACCGTCCAGCGCATTAACACCGCGCCCGGAGTGCACCCGTACGACCAGGTCACCTGGGAGCGGCGGGATGTCGTGATGACGAACTGGCGGGACGGCTCGGTCAACTTCGAGCAGTACGGGGTGGAGTTCCCCGCTTCCTGGTCGGTGAACGCCGGGAACATCGTGACCACCAAGTACTTCCGCGGCGCCGTGGGCACCCCGCAGCGCGAATGGTCGCTGAAGCAGCTCGTGGACCGCGTGACGGACGTCTACACGCGGACCGGCCGCGAGCACGGCTACTTCGCCACCGACGAGGACGCTGAGATCTTCGACCACGAGCTCAAGTGGGCCCTGATCCACCAGATCTTCTCCTTTAACTCACCCGTCTGGTTCAACGTCGGCACCGCGTCTCCCCAGCAAGTGAGCGCCTGCCAGCCATACGACGCCCTGGTCAGCACCCCGGCGGGCCTCATCCCGATCGGCAAGCTCGTGGCGGACGACGCGGTCGGCACCAAGGTCTACGACGCCCACGGCGTCACCAAGATCGTTGCCACGAAGGCGAACGGTCTGAAGCCCGTGCTGAGGCTCCACACCAAGGCCGGGTACACGCTCGACGTGACGGCGGATCACCTGGTGTGGCGATCGACAGACCAGGTTTCAGGCAGGTTCGTCCCGGCCGGGACGCTGAAGCCGGGCGACAAGCTGCTCTGGAATCGCCGCGACAGCTTCGGCGAAAAGGAGATCAGCAGCTATGAGATCGCCGAGGCGGCGCTGGCTGGCTGGCTTCAGTCGGACGGGTTCGTAGGCCAGTACGACCACGGTACGAATCGAGCCTTGACCATCGAGGCAATGACCGTCACCGACGCTGAGCTGTGCTGGGTGACCGACGCGCTTGACCGAGTCTTTCCAGGCGCGCGCCGTAATGAGCGCGGCGTCGAGACCCAGGACCAGCGGCTGGACTGCCGGCGCACTCGCTTGTGCGGCGAGCACCTTCGTGGCTTCATCGAGCGCTGGGGCCTGCTTACCCGAGGCATCGAGATGGAGGTCCCCCGCGGCCTCTTCACCGCCCCGCTGCCGATCGTCGCGGCTTACCTGCGGAGCATCTTCCAGGCCGAGGGATTTGTCGCGCCCCGTGAGTCCGCCACGGTCGTGGAAGTCGACATGATCTCCGAGAAGCTCATCAAGGGCATGCAGCAACTCCTGCTGCGGTTCGGGATCTTCTCCCGGGTCGGCTTCAGGCGCGACGCCCGCGCGGACCGGCGTGGCTGCTGGACGCTGCGCATCCAGTCGGCGGGAGACCGGCGATTGTTCGCTGACGCTCTCGGGTTCATCGACCCGGTCAAGGCCGAGAAACTGGAGAGGAGCTTCGACAAGCCGGGCCGCGGGGCTCACGAGACGAAGCGCCTTGAGATCGACCGGATCGAGCAGCTTGGCGAGATGGAGGTCTACGACATCCAGACCGAGAGCGGCGAGTACCTCTCGGGCAACCTGCGCGTCCACAACTGCTTCATCCTCGCCGTCGATGACACGATGGACTCGATCCTGGAGTGGTACCGCGAGGAGGGGCTGATCTTCAAGGGCGGCTCCGGCGCGGGCGTGAACCTGTCCCGGATCCGGTCCAGCAAGGAGCTGCTGACCAGCGGCGGCACCGCCAGCGGCCCGGTCAGCTTCATGCGAGGGGCCGACGCGAGCGCCGGGACGATCAAGTCCGGTGGCGCGACCCGCCGCGCGGCCAAGATGGTCGTGCTCGACGTGGACCACCCCGACGTGGCCGAGTTCATCGAGACGAAGGCGCGCGAGGAAGACAAGATCCGCGTCCTGCGCGACGCCGGCTTCGACATGGACCTCGGCGGCCAGGACATCGTCAGCGTCCAGTACCAGAACGCGAACAACTCCGTCCGGGTGTCGGACGAGTTCATGCACGCCGTCGAAAACGACGGCCAGTTCGACCTGCGCGCCCGCCTCAGCGGCGAGACCATCGAGACCGTCGAGGCCAAGGGCCTGTTCCGCAAGATGGCCCAGGCGGCGTGGGAGTGCGCGGACCCCGGCATCCAATACGACGACACGATCAACGACTGGCATACCAACCCGGAATCGGGACGAATCACCGCAAGTAACCCGTGCAGTGAATACCTTTCGCTCGATAACTCGTCGTGCAACCTGGCCAGCATCAACCTGCTGAAGTTCCTGCGCGCCGACGACACCTTCGACACCGAGAAGTTCGCGCGGATCAGCGAGCTGATCATCACCGCGATGGACATCTCCATCACGTTCGCGGACTTCCCGACCGACAAGATTGGCCAGACCACCCGGGACTACCGCCAGCTCGGCATCGGCTACGCCAACCTCGGCGCGCTGCTCATGGCCACCGGGCACGCCTACGACTCCGACGGCGGCCGCGCCATCGCCGCCGCGATCACCTCCCTCATGACGGCCTCCGCCTATAAGCAGTCGGCCGAGCTCGCGGCCGTCGTCGGGCCGTACGTCGGCTATGAGAAGAACGCGGCGGCGCACAAGCGCGTCATCGGCAAGCACGCCGCCGCCAGCGCCAAGGTTCGCCCGGTTGGCACGATCGAGCGCGACATCCTCGACCTGGCCAACAAGACCTGGCAGGAGTGCGCGGAGCTGGGTGCGACAAATGGGTACAGAAACGCTCAATCTAGCCTATTGGCACCTACTGGCACCATAGGTTTCATGATGGACTGTGACACCACGGGTATCGAGCCTGACCTCGCGCTGGTCAAGTTCAAGAAGCTCGTCGGCGGCGGGTCCATGCAGATCGTCAACCAAACTGTCCCGCGTGCGCTGAAGAACCTCGGCTACCAGGGCGAGCAGGTCGAGGCGATCACCGAGTTCATCGCCGAGCACGGTCACGTCGTCAACGCCCCCGGGCTGCGGCAGGAGCACTACGACGTCTTCGACTGCGCGATGGGCGAGCGCTCGATCAGCCCGATGGGCCACGTCCGGATGATGGCGTCGGTGCAGCCCTTCCTGTCCGGGTCGATCTCCAAGACGGTCAACATGCCGGAGTCGGCGACTGTCGAGGACGTCGAGCAGATCTACTTCGAGGGCTGGAAGCTTGGGCTGAAGGCGCTGGCGATCTACCGGGACAACTGCAAGGTCGGCCAGCCGCTGTCGATCGCGAAGAAGAAGGACAAGGTCGTTGCGGAGGCCGCCCCGGCCCCCGCGCAGGCCGTGGCGCCGGCCGACCCGCACGGGCACCGGCCGGTCCGCAAGCGCATGCCGAAGAAGCGCTCGGCGACCGTGACCAAGTTCGACGTGGCGGGGGCTAGCGGCTACATGACCGCCTCCACGTACCCGGACGACGGGGTCGGGGAGGTGTTCCTCAAGCTCGGCAAGCAGGGTTCCACCCTGGCGGGCGTGATGGACGCGTTCTCGATCGCGATCTCGGTGGGCCTGCAGTACGGCATCCCGCTGGACTCCTACGTCGCCAAGTTCACCAACATGCGGTTTGAGCCGGCCGGCATGACCGACGACCCGGACATCCGCATCGCGACCTCGATGATGGACTACATCTTCCGCCGCCTGGCGCTGGACCACCTGCCCTACGACCAGCGCGCCGAGCTCGGCATCCTGTCGGCCGCTGAGCGGGCCGCGCAACTGGCGGGCCAGGACCCGGCGACGCTGGGCGAGGAAATCGACCCGGTGGAGCTAGCCCAGTCCGCAGGCGTCGACGCTCCGCAAGCGGATCGGCCCACGGCGCAGCCGACGGCCCGCGTCCAGGCGCCGGCCGCGCCGGCGGGATCCAGCACTACAACGCAGGACCCCCCGGCGAAGAGCGGCGGCCCGCACAGCACCGCCGAGCTGATCGAGTTCCAGCAGGGCCGCACGGCGGATGCCCCGTTGTGCCTCACCTGCGGCACGAAGATGCGCCCGGCCGGCAGCTGCTACGTCTGCGAAGGCTGCGGCTCCACCAGCGGCTGCAGCTGAAACTGAGCGGTATTTGCATCAGATGCAACAAGCCCTCGCGAGCGCGGCTGAGTATCTGATCTGCTGAAACGCCGCACGCCCGGACCTGCGGGGGTCCGGGCGGTACCTGGGCTACTGTCGGTTGCATCCGATGCAACGGCGTTATGTCCCGGCGGCGTGTCGTGCGCTCAGCGGCACGGCCACTCGGCCGTGGGTATGATGCTAATATGCTTTTATGCGCACCACGATTGACATGCCTCCCACCCTGATGCGAGCGGCGAAAGCGCGAGCCGCCGAGCACGGTGAGAGCCTTAAGGATCTCGTCAACCGGGCGGTGGCGCATGAAGTGGGCCTTCCCGCCACGTCCAGAGGGAAGACAGGGCGTGTGACGCTGCCGCTGATCGCGCGGGACGCCACGCCGACGGTCCCCGTCACCAATGAGGACATTGAGGACGCGTTCGATGCCGAGGACGTTGAGAGGTACACCGCCCAGTGAAGCTCGTGGACGTTGGCGTCTGGCTGGCCGCCGTCTGGGGGCGGCACGTGCACCATCCGGTTGCGGCGGACTGGTTCGGCAAGGAGACGGATGACATCCTCTTCTGCCGGGTCACGCAGATGGGACTCCTCCGGTTGCTGTCTAACCCCGCGATCATGGGAGACGACGCCATCGACCGGAGCCAGGCGTGGCGAACCTACGATCAGCTCTGGGCTGACGAGCGCGTCCTGTGGGCGGACGAGCCGGCCGAGCTCGACGCGGTCTGGCGTGCGATCTCCGCGCGAGATGAGAAGAGCCACAAGCTGTGGACCGATGACTACCTGGCAGCTTTTGCCCAGGCCAGCGCCGCCACGCTGACAACCCTCGACCGCAAGGTGCCCGCCCGCTACCCCTCCGTCCAGGTTGAACTGCTGCTCCCTTGACCCAGTCCGGCGCTTCTGCGGAGAGCTGTCTCCCTGTGACCCTGGCTTGGTCGTCCGTAGCGCTACTCGTTCCTCGCACCCGGCCGGAACGGAACTGGTGATCGGGATCGGTCACTTCGGCGGCGAGCCCCACCGGGGGATGATCGCAGCCGCGTTCGGCCTGACCAAGAAGGGGGTCTCGCTGGACTGCCAGGGCACGAAGACCGGGGGCGGCTTCGGTGGCGTCAAGTTAGGCGCCCGCTCAGCGTGCCCGGCCCGCCGCGCTGAGCTGGTGCAGCGTCCAGCCGCGGCCCGCCGGGTCGAGCGGGAGGGTAAGCGCGGTGAAGATCTCCGCCGCGCGCCGGTAGGACATCCGGGCCTGGCCGGTCACCCGGCACACGTCCGCGACGGCGGCCCAGGCCGGCGCCCGCCGCTCGGTGACGAACACCGGTCCCCACGTCCGCCCGGCCAGCAGCCAGCGCAGCACCTGGCTGGTTCCCTCGCGCCATTCGATGCCAGGGCCGGGCGGCTGGCCGCTGGCGCGCGGCCGGGCCTGGTGCCGCGCCAGGTCAAGATGGTCGGCGTCGAGTGCCAGGACCTCTGCCACGGGCGCGCCCGCGTCATGCAGGACCCGCCACAGCGCGTGCTCGCGCAGGCTCGCGGGGAGCCGGAAGACGGCGTCGACCTGCTCAGCGCTCAGCGCTGCCCCCAGCGGGTCCGGGAGCTGGTGGCGCAGGCCGGCGGCCGGGTCGGCGTGGATCCAGCCCTCCTCTTGCCACCAGCCGACGGCGCCGCGCAACGCCGACAGCTCCCGGTTGGCGGTGCGCGCGTCGGCCAGGACTGCCCGGGCCGCGAACGCGGCGGCCAGCCTGGCCGCGGCATCCGGGTCGTCCAGCAGCGCGAGCGGCACGACCGGCGGCGCCGCCCCCCGGCGCTCGGGCCCGCGCGGGATGGGCTTGCCGATCAGCGGCCAGGCCCAGCTGGCGAGCGAGATCCGGTACACCCGGCGCGACGCGCTGCTCAGCGCCGCCTGGTCGAGGTACCGGTCTACCGCGACCGCGTACTCCACCGGCACTGACAATCCCATTCCCTCATCATAGCCGACTTAGAATGCGCATTTACTGCGGTAACGATTCACTGGTAACTATTAATTCTTGCCTTTTTGCGGAATCGTTTGGCATGGTAGAGCGCATGAGAAGCCTCGGGATTTATTCATTGAATTACCGCAGTAAATTCCGCGACGGAAGGATCGGCGTTCTGGCCGAGCGCAACTTCCGCCGCTTTTACGTCGGGTATTCGGCGTCGCTGCTCGGCACCGCGATGTCATCGGTGGCGATCGCCTTCGCGGTGCTCGGCAGCGGCGGGACGCCGACGGAGCTCGGCGTCGTGTTCGCCGCGAACATCGGCCCGATGATCGCGTTCACGCTCGGCGGCGGCGCGCTCGCCGACCGGCTCGGCCGGCGGCCGGTCATGCTGGCCGCCGACGTGGCCCGCTGCGCGGCCCAAGGCGCCCTCGCCGCCACCTTGTACCTGGAGCACCCGCGCCTGTGGCTGTTCGTGGCGGCCGCGCTTGTCGTCGGCGCCGGCAACGCGTTCTTCCAGCCCGCCCTGGCCGGCCTTCCCGTGCAGATCGCGCCGCCTGGCCGGCTGGGCGACGCCAACGCGCTGCTGGCCATCGCCCAGCCCGCCGGCCAGGTCGCCGGGCCCGCCCTGGCCGGGATCTTGATCGCGGCGACCAGCCCGGCCACGGTGATCGCGGTCGACGCGGCCACCTATGCGGTCAGCGCCGCCGCGCTGGCGATGCTGCGGTTCAGGGCCGCCGTCCAGCCCGGGTCGCGGACCCGGTCGCTGCTGCGCGACCTGGCCGACGGCTGGGCGGAGTTCACCGCGCACGCCTGGCTGTGGGCCGGCACGGTCCAGTTCGCGCTGTTCAACCTGCTGACCTGGGGGCCGTACCTGGTGCTGGGCCCGGTCGTGGCCCGCGACTACCTCGGCGGCGCCCGCGCCTGGGGTGCCATCGTGGCCTGCTACGGCGGCGGCGCCATCCTCGGCGGCCTGCTCGCGCTGGGCCGCCGCCCCCGGCGTCCGCTCGTGGTCGCCGAGCTGGCCACGCTGGGCTTCCCGCTCCCCCCGCTCGCGCTGGCCCTGCACCTGCCCG
>JAICUO010000585.1 GCA_025935815.1 Streptosporangiaceae bacterium | reverse complement strand
TCGCGAGCCCGCCCCGCTTAGAGCGCTGCCCGCCCGTCACAGGTGCGTGGTTCCGTCGTCCCTGATGGTCCAGGCTGGGTTGTGCGCCACCTCCCACACGTACCCCTCGGGATCGGCGAAGGCACCCGTCGTCCCGCCCCAGTCAGCTACCGCGGCGGGGCGGACGATGGTGCCTCCCGCGCGCCCGGCCTCCGCGAGCACCGTCGTCACTTCCTCGGGGGAGCGCACGTTGCAGGCGATCTCCACCCCCGGAGCGCCATGCCCGCCCAATGCCGTCCACAGGCCGAACACGATGCCTCCGGCCTGGTAGAAGCACACCTCGCCATCCGGCTGCTGCGCGTCGCGCCAGCCGAGCGCGTCGTAGAAGGCCCGGGCCCGCGCCAGATCCTTGACGCCGAGCGTGATGAGGCTGATTCGCTGTTCCATGACACGAACGCTATGCCCAGCCAGCCCCCGGCGCCTTGACCGAAACGGCCACGGCCAGCCCCGCCGAGGATCGCGGAGCTCCAGCCGCACGCGGACGTCGTCCCGCCACGAAACGCCACCCGCCGTCGCCGCCTCCATGCTCCTTCATGATCGTGAGTCATAATCGGTGTCATAGTCCCGGAAATAACTCACGATCATGACGCCCCGTTTGACGATTCCGCTAGGGCGGTCCGTCGTGTCATGCTGAACCATGGCGGTATTCAATGAGTCCGCGGTGATCATTGACCCGATGGTGGCGAAGGACGCGGCGAAGGCCCTGCGCAGCAACCCGAAGGACCTCATCGCGTTCGCCGAGGACAGCGCGCCCGCCGAGCCGCGAAGCGTCCGCGTCCGGCTGGTGCCCGTCCTGGCCACCGAGGCGGCTGGCATAACCATCGCGGCGCTGGCCATCTACCGGCTCGGCGCCTACGACATCGCCGCGCTGCACCTGCAGCAAGTGCCGTACTTCCTGGTCATCGCCGCGATGCTGACCGGCTTCCTGGTAATGCTGGCGGGAATCTTGGGGCTGCGGCGCTGGGGCGAGATCAAGTACGACCGGCACTCCAAGACGAACGCGATCCGCTACCACCGCCGCTACGTGTTCCCCGACACCGACATGGACTCCGGTGCCCGCGCCACGTGGGGCCGGGTGGTCAAGGCGACCAACGCGATCTACCGCTCGCGCTCCGCCCGGGAGAAGGGCGGCGTTGATCCGGTGTGGATGAGCACCGTCCTCCCGCACCATCAATGGGACATCGCCGAGAGCCTGGCTCGCCTGTCCTTGCTCAGGAGGCGCCAGCGCGAGATCTTGACCAGCGCCGGGAACGACGCCCACGGCCGCGACGACGAGATCGCGGCCGTCCTCATCCCTCAGCAACGCGCGCAAGAGCTCGCCATCGCCGAAATCGAGCGTCACGTCCGGCTCCTGGAAGACTTCGCCAGCCAGACCACGACCGCCGATACCGCGCTGCGCCGCACGCGGGCCGCGCGCCTGCTCGCCACGCTCGATGACCAGCACGCGGAACTGCTCGCGAGGGTCAACCGCCCGGGCTCCTGGTACACCGAGGACCTGGAGCAGGCCTCGCGTGACCTGCGGATAGTCACCGAGACCCTGTCTTCTTCCGCCCAACGATCCGGACTGACTACCAGTGAGCAGCCCCCGCCCGGGAGTCCCGCCGGCGCCCCCCCGCCCACCGGGGTACGGGGGCGCGCCGGCGGCCATCTCCGCTACGCGGCAAGGTGATAGCGCGCGTAGAGCACGCCATTGCCGTAGGCGTGGCTGGAGGCCAGCGTCCATTTCCCGCTCGTCCCCTCGCCGAACAGCCGCGGCCCCGTCCCCAGTACCACCGGGTACACGAACAGGTGCAACTCGTCGACCAGCCCGTCGCCCATCATGGCCCGGACCAGCGTGCCGCTGCCGCTGACGTAAAGGCCGCCGGACGCCTCGTCCTTGAGCCGGCCGATCACCGCCGGATCGTAGCCGCCGACTATCTCGGAGTTGCGCCACGTGGCCTTCTCCAGGGTCGACGACACGACGTGCTTCATCGTGTCGTTGAAGAACGGCGCTCCCGGGTCTTCCTCCGCCGTCCGGCTGGACCAGGCTGGCTCGAACATCTGATAGGTAGTCCGCCCGAGGAGGATCCCGCTGGAACTGCCGATGGCCCCGGCGATCGCCTCGCCCATGGCCGGCTCGAAGCCGTACTCGAACGTGAACGTCGGCTCGCTGATAACCCCGTCGAGGGACATGAACTCGTGCACCCGTATGGCACCCATGTTTCCGCCTCCTGAAGTAGCTCGTGGCCCTGGCGGGGCCACCATCTCACCTAGGTCACGAACGCCCCGCCCCTGAATCGACATGCGGACGCGCCGGGGGCCAAACCTGGCACACTCATGAAGCGTGGGCAAGGAGAGCAGGCAACGCCGGCAGAAGAAGGACCATGACCGCCAGCGGCAGCGCGCCGCGCGAGCGACCGGATATCAGCATGAACAGCCGCGTGTCCCGTCGGCGCGGGATCAGGTAACCGTTCTCATCACCAAGGCTCTGGATGCGCGCGTTGACCGGCCGCAAGCCTATCCGCGCTACGTCGACCAGCTCTCCAGCGACCTTGGCTCCGGGTGGCCCGAGGTGGTCAGCCGCACCCTCGTCGAATTCCTGCGCGTCTCGGTGGCGGCCGCCTGGCGGATCGGCTGGCAGCCCGCCGAACTGGCCCGGCACGTCGGCCGGGAGACGTCGGCCGTGCATGCGTCGATGGCTGCCGACGTGATCGCGGGCGAGATGCGCGGCTACCCCGGCGCGACGGTTGACCTCAGGTGGGCCGCCCAGGTGACCGGGCTGAGCGCGGTCTCGGTCTGGGCACGCCAGGCCGGGGCCAAGGCGGGGGCCATCGGGGACGGCGGCTGGTGGGGGAGCGACGAGCAGTACCTGGGTACCTGGCGGGCGGCGCTCGGCGAGTTCGACCCCACCGTCGGCGTGGCCACCGCCCTGGAGACCCTGCATGTCCTGCTGCACCTGCGGGCCTTGGAGAAGCTGCTGCCGCTGCCCGGCGCGGCCCCGGTCACGACCCCGGCCCGCCCCGATGCCGCTTCGTCCGGTGCTGGCCCCGGGGGCGCGGCCGACGAGCGGATGCTCAGCCGGATCCGCGCGCTGCTCGCCAAGGCCGAGTCGACGGAGTTTCCCGAGGAAGCTGAGGCTTTGTCGGCGCGCGCGCAGGAGTTGATGGCGAAGTACAGCATCGACCACGCGCTGCTCGCCGCGCAGGCCGGGACCGCCGAGGAGCCCGGCGGACGGCGGATCGCCGTCGACAACCCCTACGAAGGGCCGAAGGCAACCTTGCTCAACACCGTCGCCGAGGCCAACCGGTGCCGGGCCGTGTGGTCCAAGGACGTCGGCCTCGTCACGGTGGTGGGCTTCCCCGCGGACCTGGACGCGGTCGAGTTGCTCTTCACCTCCCTGCTCGTGCAGGCCGACGCCGCGATGATCCGGGCCGGCGGCACGAAGGATGAGTACGGGCGGTCCCGGACGCGCTCGTTCCGGCAATCATTCCTCGTCTCATACGCGATCCGGATCGGCGAGCGGCTCGCCGAGGCCACCGGGCACGCCGAGGAGGAGGCCGTCGCCCGGCAGGAGGCCGGGCGACGCCCTCATGCTGGCGGGGAAGCCGCGATCGAAGCAGGCGGGCCGGGGACTGACCTGGTCCCGTTCCTGGCCGCCCGGCGCCAGGCGGTCAATGACGCGATGGACGAGTTGTTCCGCGGCCGCCTGACCACCAGCCGCGGCGCCCGCGCCACCGACGCCGAAGGCTGGGTGTCCGGCCGTGCCGCCGCCGACCTCGCCAGCCTCCACAACCGAAGCGCCGTGGCCGACGCGTGAGAATCGGCCCCGGCGTTCGCGTCGCGGCCCGGCATCGAAGGTTAACGACTTGCCTGGCGGAAGCGGTCGGCCTTAAATGGAACTGCGGGTATCCCGTGCTCGTTTTGCCAGCAGGAATCTTGCGTACAATCATCTTGCGCTTAGCCCGGCCTCGTGCCGGAGGGCCTGGGGGGCGACTAGCGAGGGAGTCCGCCTGCATGTCATACGACACCACCGCCCCGTTCCCGAGCTGGCCAATGCAGCCGGCGCCGCCGGTGCCGCCCGCGGGCCGGCGCAGGCCGCCGGCCTGGCTAATCGTTGCGGCTGGCCTCGTCGTGGTGGCTCTCATCATTGGGCTGGTGATCTGGGCGCCCTGGAACCCGTCGCCGGTCGCCCCGGCCGCTGTGCAGGTGCAGTCGCCCACCGCCACGACGGCGGTCGTGTCCTGGTCCAAGCCCAAGGGCGGCGCGACCCCCGACCGCTTCTTGATCCTGCGCGACGGCAAGCAGGTGGGCATCGCCCCGGCCGCTGACACATCCTGGACGGACACCGGGCTGGCCCCCGGCAGCAAGCACCAGTACGCGGTCGAGACGGCATCCGGGGGAGCGCAGTCGAGCCCGTCGACCGTTGAGCCGGTCGTGACGACGCTGACCCCGGCCCCGGTCGGGCTGGCGGTCACCGGGACGACCTGGACGACCCTCCGGTTCCGCTGGGTGCCCTCGCCCAAGGGGCCGGCTCCCGCTCACTACACGATCTTCAATGGCACCGACCCCGTCGACACCGTGCCGGGCTCGGTGACCTCCTACGACGTGGCGCGCCTGCAGCCGGGCCAGGGCTACCAGTACTCGGTCGCCGCGCGGTGGGGCGCGGCGGTCTCTGACCCGTCAACCGTCTTGAACGCCACCACGACGGCCGCGCCGCTATCGGGCTCGGTGCCGGTGCACATCAACACGATGGCCGTTCCCGGCGGCGGCGCCAGCCTCAGCGTCGGCGATAAGTGGGACGACACGTGGCGGTTCACCCCGGCCTGCACCACCTCCGCCTGCACGATGAGCGCGAGCGCGGAGTTCGCGC